>PCWZ01000018.1:2567-11657 GCA_002796305.1 Deltaproteobacteria bacterium CG11_big_fil_rev_8_21_14_0_20_49_13 | reverse complement strand
TGAATGATTAAAATGCATCATCGGCGTCTTCGATGCCTGAGGCGTCAACCGGCCGCATAGAATCATCAGCACCTTTGGCAAGGTTCTCGAACTTCGTGAACTCGTTCAGGAACGCAAGTCTGGTAAAACCGATGGGGCCGTTCCTCTGTTTTCCTATGATGACCTCGGCGGTACCTTTTTCGGGGCTTTCTCTGTTATAGACCTCATCTCTATAGACGAACATTATGACGTCGGCGTCCTGTTCGATGCTTCCGGATTCGCGCAGGTCGGCCATCTGCGGGCGTTTGTCTTGCCTGTTCTCGACCGCACGGTTGAGCTGGGAGAGCGCAAGGACAGGGACCCTTAGCTCCTTGGCAAGGGCCTTTAGTGAGCCGGATATCTCCGCGATCTCGCGTTCGCGGCTCTCTATTCTTCCAAGTCCGCGCATCAGCTGCAGATAATCTACGATGATCAGCTTGATACCCTTCTCTTTTTGAAGCCTGCGGGATTTTGCCCTCATCTCGAGCACGTTAATGGCGGGTGTATCATCTATATATATGGGGGCTTCGGAAATGGCGCCGGCGGCACGGGTAAGTTTCGGCCAGTCGGTCTCGGTCAGAAAACCGCCGCGAAGTTTGGAACCGCTCACCTTTGCTTCGCAACAAAGGAGTCTCTGCACCAGCTGTTCCTTGCTCATTTCAAGCGAGAATACCGCGCACGGAATGTTCATCTCAACGGCGGCATAGGTGGCAAAGTTAAGGGCAAGCGCCGTCTTTCCCATACTGGGACGGCCGGCAAGTATCACAAGGTCCGAATCCTGTAGCCCGGCTGTCAAGCGGTCGAGTTCGGTAAAGCCTGTAGGGACGCCTGTTACAAGCTCTTTTCTTTCGTAGAGCTTCTCTATCGTCTTAAAACTGTCCTTAACGATCTCCTTTACGGAATAGAACGACTGTTTTATCTTCTGCTGGGCAACCTCAAAGATCACCTTTTCCGCCTGGTCCAAGAAGGTATCGACGTCGTCCCCTTCGCCGTAGCATCCGTCTATTATGTTGGTGGAGGCCGAGATAAGCTGACGCAGGATAGATTTCTGATGAACTATCTTTGCGTAATATGTGACATTGGCGGCTATTGGAACGGAATTTACAAGAGAGACAAGATAAGCCGCCCCGCCTACGTCGTCCAACACGCCCTGATTTTTAAGTACGTTCGTGACCGTTACAAGGTCCGCGGGCTCCGACCTCTGGTATAGGTCTATTACGGCTGAAAAGATCTTTCTGTTGGCCTCGCGATAAAGGTCGTTAGGCGTGAGAACCTCTATCACCTTGATGACGGCGTCATTATTAAGGAGCATCGCCCCTACAACGGCTGTCTCCGCCTCGATGTTCTGCGGAGGGAGTCTCCCTTGACCTTCTGCCATGTTGATCACCTCTCTTAGGCTTTTTTAACTACCCAGACCTTGATCGTACAGGTTACCTGTGAATGAAGCTTTACTTCGACATCGTAAACGCCGATCTGCTTGATGGGGTCTTTAAGGTGAATGCTCCTCTTGTCCATCGCGTGACCGTTCTTTCTGAGAACGTCAGCAATATCCTTTGTGGTAACAGAACCGAAAAGCTTCTCCTCTTCGCCAGCCTCTTTTTCGATCGTTAAAGAAAGGCTTGCCAATTTTGCGGCCAGATCCTCCGCCAACTTTTTCACCTTCTTCTCGCCGGCCTCGGCCACCTGTCTCTGGTGTTCAAGCATCTTTATGTTTTTAGGATCGGCAAAGATGGCCTTTTTCTGAGGGATAAGGAAGTTGCGGGCGAAACCGTCCCTTACCTTTACCAGCTCCCCGGCCTTTCCAAGTCCTGCCACTTCTTCTCTTAAAATGACTTCCATAAATATCTCCTATTCTGATGTGGGGAACGACCGGTTCGGAAACCTCACCGTTTCCCCCCAAACCCCTCAAGCTCGGACCGGCAAAGCCGAATCTTTGCTCGCTTATTTCTTTTACGCCATTGTTTGATCTTTGATTCTCTTCTTCCTGAAATCTATCCACTGGTCCGAAAGACCAAGCGCGATGATTATCACCCCTACTACCTGCAGGAACGCTATTATAAATCCGTATACCAAAAGCCTTAAAAAAGGCGATCTCCCTTTGTGCATCCAGAACGATATAACAAAACATCCCTGAATGAAGAAGATGCCGGCACACACAAAGAGCCCGTTTATCGACATATATTTAAGGAACGCGCTCTCGGCAAAATAGCCGTTAAGAAAAAAAAGTGCTCCGCAGAATATCGTCATCCAAACCGGCCAGAACGGGAACCTTTGGGCCGCGATATTGCCGAAATATTTGAGCACGCCGTACTTCTTGGTGAACGTCCTTGCAAGAAGGAGCGTCACCGAGACCACCGCCGCAATGAACACCATCGTCATTGAGGGAAGCGTCCAGACGATGAACTCGACTATGGAGCGCATATTCTCTTTGATGAACGCCGCCTGCGGCGCCGAAAACGACGCCAGCGATCCCTGCATCGAGAAGATCTGCCCCATGGTACCGTTCAAATAGCTCTTCAAAGAACCTATTAGATCGTAGCCGGCTCCGAAGTTCAACAACACGAACCCGCCCATGAGCATCACCCATGGAACAAGTATCGAGATAATGGAGATCTGGAACAACTTTACCCGCCTTAACACGCCTTCGCCAAGAATGACCCCTACCATTAAGAAGAGGCTCAAATAGATGACCTCATAAAAATGGGCAACTTTAAAAATGACCGCAAGTAAAGCCAGCGCGGCCGTTAAAAGGAGCGTGAACCGGCCTTCTCTTCTTCCGTGAACTGTGAAGATAAAGAAAAGCGGTAGCGGCGAAACGAATATGAATATTCCGCTCTGGAACATTAGAAGTGTGATCGCCGCGGCTATGATTATCCTTTTAAGCATATTACCTTGTCTGTACCGATGAGAACGGAACAACTGCCAATATCCTTGCGCGTTTCACGGCCAAGGTAATGAATCTCTGATGTTTTGCGCATGCGCCGGTGAACCTTCTGGGAAGGATCTTACCGCGCTCGGAGATATAAAGACCCATCTGCTGAGGGTTCTTATAGTCGAGCTTCAGCATCTTGTCTGCACAGAACCTGCATGTGCGTTTTCTTTGCGGACCGAAACGGTTGGGACCCTTGCGCGGGCCCTTCTTATCGTCCTTATTGAATCTTCTAGGCATTGCGTACCTCCTTGTTTAAATGGGGAAAACGACTCGCTTCCGCCTGATGGCGGATGCTCCTTCCCCCCAAAACCCTCTCGCTCACACCGGCAAAGCCGGTTGTTCGCTCGCGGATCATGCTCTCTCCTCCACATGCTCTTGTGGGGCTTGGCTTCCCTGTCTTGCGTCTCTTTCTCTCTGCGCGTTCAGCTCGAGAGTTTTGGCGAGGAGTTCGGCCTCTTCGATTATCTCTTTTCTACGTGTTTCGACCTCTACATCTTCACCGAGCTTAATGCTCAAATAACGAAGCACTCTTTCGTCGAGCTTTAGCACGCGCTCCATCTCACCGATCGTCGTATTGTCGGCACAGAAGTCGACGGCTATGTAATGGCCTTTTGACTGCTTGTTGATCTTGTAGGCAAGTGTCTTCTTGCCCATGTTCTGTAAACGGAGAATGGCCCCGCCGTGGCGGGTTATGATCTCGGTCATTTTGTCGATCGAGCGTTGCACTTCTGCGTCCGTTAACGCAGGGTCTAATATATAGACCACTTCGTACTCTCTCATGGCTAACCTCCTTTTGGACTATTGAGATGGGGGGAACAGCTCGCTCATAAAACTTCGCTCCCGCTCCCCCCATACCCCTCTCGCTCGGACCGGCAAAACCGGATCCTCACGAGCCTTTTTATGGGCCCCGACCCTATGCCGGGACCAAGGTATTGTTATATTTTTGCATGGCTATGTCCGGGCCATGCGTTAAAAACTCAGTTGCGGCCTCCGCCGATATTTTAATCAGTTTATCCATCACGCCTTTTTCTTCCGGTTCGAACCCGTCGAGCACATGGTCGGCGGCTTCCAAACCGTCTTTTGGCCGCCCGACGCCTATCTTCAGCCTCCAGAATTCGTCGGTGCCAAGGTCATCTATTATGGATGATATGCCGTTGTGACCGCCGGCACCCGAGCTCTTCGCGAATTTTATCTTGGCGAACGGCATGTCGATATCGTCCTGAACCACTAGGATGTCGGTCGGCGTCACCTTGTAATATCCTGCCAGCGGAGCCACGGCGCCGCCGGAGAGGTTCATGAAGGTCTGAGGCTTGGCTATCAAAACATCCACTTCGCCTGTTCTTACGATTCCAAAGAACGCATTGAACTTCTTTTTGTCCAGCTTAACTTCGAACTTTTCGGCAACAAGGCCGACCACATCGAACCCGACGTTGTGCCGGGTGTTGCAGTATTTCTTTCCTGGATTGCCAAGGCCTACTAATAATTTCATTGGTGCAACTCTATTCGGGGGATCCTTCACCCCATATGGGGCTCACTCGTTATCACTCGGGTCATTTCTTTTCCTGTTTTGCACCAGCCGCAGGGGCCGAGCCAGGGGCAGATTTTGCACCAGCCGCAGGAGCCGTACCGGGAGCCGCACCAGGGACTGAACCGGGCGCCGCTCCAGGCGCCGCTCCAGCCGCAGGGGCCGCCGCACCTTCGGCAACAACTGCCTCTGCCGTCGGGACCACCACCTCTTCCTTCATCGGGGCAACGACCGAAACAATACCAAAGTTCACATCGTGTGCGCATTCAACGCCTTCGGGAAGCTTGAGCTCGTTCAAATGGATACCGTCTCCTATATCAAGCTCTGTGATATCGATAGAAATAAATTCCGGTATGGCCAAAGGCAAACATTTCACTTCTAGAGTACGGCGGTCCATAATGAGCACTCCGCCCTCTATCACGCCCTTTGCCTTTCCTTCGAAATGCAGAGGAATTTCGACCGATATCTTCTTGGTGATATCGACGACCGCAAAGTCGACATGTGTAAAGTTCCTTTTAATAGCGCAGGCCTGATAATCGGCGATGCGTGCCACAGTTTTTTCTCCGCTTTCGATGTTGAGATCGAAAAGAACGTTCATGCCTGCCTTTGTCTTTACGGCAGTTTCAAGCGCCTTTTCGTTGACCGAGATGGTCATGGGCTTTACGTTCTTTCCGTAAAGAATGCCGGGGACCATGGCGGCATTACGGACAGCGCGTGCGCTGCTCTTTCCTTCGTTTCTTTTGCTGACGTCTAATGATACTCTTTCCATATTCTTTCCTCTTCCTTTCCTTTCTTAGATAAAGAGCGAAGATACCGAATCCGCCTGATGGATCCTTTTGATAGCCTCGCCCAAAAGCGGAGCCACAGATAAGACCTTTATCTTGGATGACTTGCCGCTAAGTGGTATCGAATTTGTAATTGCAACTCCCGCAAGGCACGAGCCTTCTATTTTTTCATGGGCGCCGCCCGAAAGCACGCCATGCGTGGCGCATGCATAAACGGCCTTTGCGCCGTTCTTGATCAGGGACTCGGCCGCCTTAACAAGGGTCCCGCCAGTGTCTATCATATCATCAACTATGACCGCCGTTCTGTCGTTCACGTCTCCGACCACGTTCATCACTTCGCTAACGTTGGGTGCGGAACGTCGTTTATCTATCATTGCCATAGGTGCAGAAAGCTTCTTGGCATAAGCCCTTGCCCTTTCGGCCCCGCCGGCATCTGGGGAAACGACCACAAGATGATTGCCGATGTTCTTCTGAATAAATTCCAGCGCTACCGGCATTGCAAAAAGATGGTCCACCGGAATATTAAAGAAACCCTGTATCTGTCCGGCATGGAGGTCAAGCGCCAGCACCCTGTCAACCCCGGCCGCCGTCAAAAGATCGGCAACAAGCTTGGCGCTGATAGGCGTTCTTGGCTGAACCTTTCTCTCCTGCCTTGCGTATCCGTAATAAGGGATAACCGCCGTTATCCTTCCGGCGCTGGAGCGCTTCATGGCATCCACCATGATAAGTAGCTCCATCAAATGCTCGTTAGCCGGATTGCATGTGGGCTGAATGATGAATACGTCCATGCCTCTGACGTTCTCCCCTATCTCAACCCATGTCTCGCCGTCGGAAAAATGTTTGACGTCGGCCTTTCCCAGCTTGGTGCCGAGATACGACGCTATCTCTTCCGCCAGCGGGCGGTTTGCGCTTCCCGAAAAAATCTTTAAATCTTTAAAGTGTGGCATATATATAATCTTGCTGGGGAGGATGGATTCGAACCATCGATCCCAGGTTCAAAGCCTGGTGACTTGCCGCTTGTCGACTCCCCAATTCAAAATGGGGGGAACGACTCGCTTCCGCCAGAGGCTGACCAGCCTTCGGCTGGCGCTCGCTCCTTCCCCCCAAACCCCTCTCGCTCCCACTGGCAAAGCCAGATGCTCGCTCGCGGTTTGCTATTTTTCAATTCTGCGTTTCGATCACCAGCCAGCTTGGGTCATGGGCGCGCATCTTTTCTGCGGCAACATGACACATTTTCTCATTTTCAAACATGCCAACGACGGTCGGACCACTACCGCTCATCCATGAATGAACGGCGCCGCGGCCTTTGATCATCTTTTTTATTTCGCCAATCTCAGGGTATTTAGCAACCGTAACAAGCTCAAGGTCATTGTGGACAACTTTGGCCAGATCGTCTAACCCCTTGAAATCGCGCCCCGCCAACAAATCCTCGGCGGGCGAGGGCAAGCTACTAACACCCTGATTTTGTTCTGTCAATTGCAAACCTTGCAATTTATCAAATTCCTCATAGACCCACTTGGTGGATACGGGAAAATTTGGATTTACTAGCAATATCCACATGTTAGGAAGCTTCTTTAATGTGGTTATCTTATCTCCAATCCCCTCGCAGATGGCGGGTCCATCATATAAGAAGAGAGGGACGTCCGCCCCAAGCTTTACCCCTATTTCGGCTAGATTTTCGTTCGAAAGCTTCAAGTCAAGAATTTCGTTGATCCCTTTGAGGACCGCAGCGCCATCGGATGACCCTCCGCCCAACCCTGCGGCAACGGGAATATTTTTTTTAATGTGAATTTTTATGCTTTGCCGGCATTGCTGGTCTGACTGGCCTTGCTGGCAAAGAATCGCTTTGGCCACCTTATGGCAGATATTCGTTTCGTCGCACGGAACGCTCGCATCGTCGCAAGTAATGGTGATAGGAATATCCGAAGCATGAGGCATGACGCATGAAGCATGATTTCCTGCTTCAATGGTTATCTCATCCGCAACGGTCAGCTTTTCGTTGAGCATGAAGAGATCGTGATACCCGTCGGGCCTTCTTCCAAGGACCCTAAGGACGATATTTATCTTTGCCGGTGCCAGTATCTTCATATTTTAATCGCCGCAGGCGATCTCCCTAGATATGGACATGCTTCATCGCCACTATGCCCCATGGTGTATCGTTTTCCAAGGACATTCACTATACGAAGTGTGTCCCTTTAATCGCCAAAGGCGATCTCCCTAAGACAGTGCCATGCCTCATCGCCATCTCTTTCCATACTTCCATATTCTCAGCCATCGCCCCGTTGTGAGAGGCGTGGCACTTTGGAAGGGCATATAAAGAAAATTATTTTTTGGCAACCACTAATCTATGGAGAGCCTCTCTCTGCCTCATTTATATAAAAAATAATTTCATCGGCACATTTGGCCTTTGCAAAATAACGTGCGGTTCCCCCTATTCTAAAGGTTGTGTGGTTAGAAAGCTTGACGCCTCTCTGGAGCGGCAAAAAGGACATGCCAAAGGACTAATCAGAAAGGAGGAGTAACTTCAAGAGCTATCGTTCTCATTGTACTTGTTGGCGAGTTTCTGCTATAAAGTCGCCTTATGTATCGTCCAAAGATAGTGATAATCGGCGCCGGGTTCGGAGGTCTTGCCGCGGCAAAGGCCTTAAGCAAGGAAAACGTCGACGTCACGATAATAGATAGGAACAATTTTCACACGTTCCTCCCGCTTTTATACCAAGTGTCGTCTGCTGAAATCGAAGAATCTTCTATTATCTACCCGATAAGGGGGATCATTAATAGATATAAGAACGTCGATTTTGTCCTTGGCGAGGTCTTGAACATTAATTTTACCGAAAAGAAGGTGGCAATTCCCGGTCGCGAACTTTTCTACGAACATCTGATACTTGCAACAGGAAGCGATAACAATTTTTATAACACCGAAGGCGCTGCCGAGAACACATTCACGATCAAAACGCTGGATGAAGGTATCGCGCTTCGAAACCACATTCTAACTCTCTTTGAACTCGCCGATCATGAAACGGACCCCGCTGAGAGAAAAAAACTTTTAACCTTTGTTGTGATCGGCGCCGGCGCCACAGGAATAGAATTTACCGCCGCATTTGCAGAACTTGTTCGCGGTCCCTTAAAAAAAGATTACAAACACCTTAACTTCGGTGAGGTCTCTATCGTTCTAATAGATAGCCGCGACAGGCTTGTCTATTACATGCCGGAGACGTTGAGTGATTTCCTTGCAAAGCGTTTAAAGAAATTGGGTGTAACGATAAGACATGAGGTGCGGGCCTTAAAAATAACAAGTGGCTCCATTATATTAAATAACGGCGAGACCATTCGAACGGCGACCGTTGTATGGACCGCCGGCGTTGCTGCGGCAACTTATTTTAAAGAGTTCGGCATCGAGTTCGGCGCCAACGGAAGGATAAAGATACTTCCAACGCTTGAAATTGAGGGGACTAAGAACGCCTATGCGATAGGGGATGTCGCCGGCGAGCTTGCGATGATAGCCCCGGTCGCCATCCAGCAGGGACGCAAGGCGGCGGAGAACATCTTAAGAGAGATATACGGCAAAAGGCCGGTAACGTTCGCGTACAAGGACAAAGGTTTTATGATGGTTGCGGGGAGAAATTCGGGCATAGCAAGGATAGGAAATTTCTACTTCAAGGGTTTTTGGGGCTGGTTCATGTGGCTCTTTGCCCACATATTCTGGCTCATTGGTTTTAAGAACAGGTCCTCGGTCCTTTTTAACTGGGCATGGGACTATTTCTTCTTCGACCGGATGATACGCCTCATCCACCCGACATGTAAAAGGCTTTGCAGGACAAAGTAGCTTT
>PCWZ01000018.1:0-2540 GCA_002796305.1 Deltaproteobacteria bacterium CG11_big_fil_rev_8_21_14_0_20_49_13 | reverse complement strand
AATCAAGTGTTTGCTTAGAGATTGCCGCGCCCCTTCGGGGCTCGCAATGACAGAACAAACAGGTTTTTAGAGGCGCCCTTTAGCAACAAGCCGGCCCGCCGCATCCACAGGAAGCCTTGTCTTTCTTGAACCACGTTTGAAGTATATATGATGCACAACCGACGCCGGGTGTAACGCTCAATGCGTTCACGGGACAGTTCATTGAGCAGGCGCCGCATTCCATACAGGCATCTTTGTCAACGATCTCGACCTTTTTGGAACTAAGCTCAAACACGCGATGAGGACATACGTTCATGCACATACCGCAGCCTATGCATGCCTCTTTGTCCAGTTTTAATGTTGAAGCATCTTCTAGATATCTGAACCCTTTCATATAGCGCCTCCAAAGAAATTATTTCCCATCCATAGACCGCATGAAAGAACGACCGCGATGACCTGAAGTGGTATCGCATACCTCATCTCTTTTTCAACTCCGGTAGGAGACGTAAAAGGCGTCGAACCGGTAAAAGTAAGTGCAGTGTAAGAGCTGACGGATGCCGTGAACAAAAGCACCGCCGCTATGGCACCGCTCCCAAGCTGTTCGTGGCAAAAGAGACAGAAAAGAAAGCCCAGAACAAGGCCCGTTGCAGCACCCTTTAGAGAAAAGTACCGCACCGGGATCCACGGAAGGAGCATTGGCGTGACAACAGCACCGGAAAATAATCCGATAAGATATGCCGTAGTGCCAAAAAGTCCGCGAATCAGCGTCCCCTGAAGTGAGAAAAAATCACTGCTAAGGCTTGAAATGGCAAATATCGCAGAAACGATATAAAAAGAGACCGTAACCCTTGAGGTGATCTCACGAGGGGTAAGAATAAGCCTTTCCCAGAGGCTAAACGTCACCCCCCTCATCTTGTCATCCGCCTTTTTGCCATTGTCCATGAAACGTTTGATATCCCCTGCCCTGACCGGACCGAAGCTTACCTTGAACCCGCTTTTTTTCATGACATCATGCGCAGAAACGCCGGGTGCCGAAAGCTGTGGCAGGATAAGTTCCCTATGGCTAACGAATTTCTCCAGTTCCGATCCCTTTACCATTCTCACTATCTCGTCCGTGGAAAACGTCTTTTTGCCGGCGGCGCACCAGACATTGACGCCGCGCGTATTCAAGACAAGTATCCATGCGTTCATGTTGGAAAGCTCTTTTCGAAGTGAATCAAAGCTCATCTTGTAATTAGCGGAGACAAAAACGGGAGATGTCCGGTCTGGCGTACCCACATTGTAAAGACCCGGAACAACCCTGTATCTCTCCCTTCCGGCGCCGATGCGCATCCTGAAAGCGCCAAGGTGATCGCGCAATGAAAGTTTTGTTCCAATCGTTGTTACTGTTGCATCCGTCATATTATCACCTCAAAGTTCCCTGACCATCCTCTTAAATTCCTTTAACGCCCCTTTATCAATGCAGTAGCAGGTGCTAGGCCCGCTTATCTTTCCGCTTATAATCCCCGCTTCTTTTAAGACCTTGATATGCTGACTTACAGTCGCCTGGGCTATTGGAAGAATATCGACTATCTTTCCGCAAACGCACTTATTGGCCCCTTTAAGGTGTTTTACTATCTGCATTCTAATGGGGTGGCCGAACGCCTTGCACATTCGGCTCAGATCGAAGTTTGTTTTCTTTTTCATAAGAGATCCATATTTCTTTATCGTATTTTTACGATAAAGGCACGGCCCTGTCAAGCACCAATTTTGCGATGATTATTTATACCCGATGATTATCAAAAGAGGTCCTGCTTGAACTCAAGCTCGCCCTTCTTTTCATCCACTTTGATATGATCGCTGTCGTCAAAAAAATCAGCAAAGATCACGATTCCACAATCTTTCTAAAAAGATACTCCATGGAAGAATGGTCACACCGTCAACACTTCGTGGCCGTTCTTCCAGCGAAACAAGAATATAATGTTTAAGCGAGCTCTCTTCCTTGAGCGCCACAAGCCCCTTCAGATCGCTCTTTGAAATCACGCTCTTTGCCTTGACTTCCACTGCCACAGCATCTTCCAATATAAAATCAACCTCGAACCCGGATGTTGTCCTCCAATAACTTACATCACCCAGTTTATTATAATCTGTAAAACTCTTCAATTCATGGAACATATAAGATTCAAATGCATCCCCATATTCCGGTGAACGTTCCTGCAATCCTTTGCGGTGCTGAAGATGCCTTGCCACACCCACATCGAAAAAATAGAACTTGGCGGTGGAAAATGTCTTTCTGGTCCTGTTCTTCTTCCACACCTTGACCTCATCGGCTATCAATGTGTCCTTCAGTATCTGGTAATATTCCTGCACCGTGGTCCTCGCGACCTGCGCATCGCTCCCTATCTCTGTAAAGTTTATCATCTTGCCGTTGCTTAGCGCCGCTACCTCTAAGAATCGACTGAACGAAGGAATGTTCCTGACAAGGCCTTCAGATGTCGACGGGCACCCAAATTAGGCAATTTATGAGCACTTGAAATTAGGCAATTTTGATGACCTGAACTGACCTCACTTTAAAAGAGGAG
>PCWZ01000017.1:24702-38704 GCA_002796305.1 Deltaproteobacteria bacterium CG11_big_fil_rev_8_21_14_0_20_49_13 | reverse complement strand
GCCCTACTTTGTGAGTTTCAATACAATACACCTTTTTGTCTCATCAGTATAGGCAGAGAGGGATATCCGTTATCGGGTAAGACAGGGTCTTGAAAAAATATCTTCAAACCGTCAAAATCATTTCTCAACCTTTCCAACACTATGATATTAGGTGCTATGATTAGAAAATTTCTGGCGAGCCTTGATTCATCTTCATACAGCTTGTGATAATAACACCAAGCGAGAACTAGGCTCATTACCTTCGTTTTACCGCTACCCGTGGCCATTTTGATGACGTAGCGCCGCCAATTTTCAGAGAACATGCTGGCAGTTAAGATTCCGGAGCTATCAAAGCGCATCAGATCATACTTGTCCTTAGCTTTTACAACTTCATAAACATAAATCAGTGATTCTATGGCTTCTCGTTGTGCAAAGTAATACTGGAACTTAAACGTTGTGCCGTCTTTTGCGGACAGGAAATGATCGTGTTTAAACCACCAATTGAGAAGCGCGATACTTGTTGAGCTCGCACCAGCATATCCTGAGTCACGCCACACCTTAACTTCTTTGCGTAGCTTGGCCACGAGAGGCGGAAGCAACTTTCCATAATCCTTTTCACGCAATGCCTCATCAGCCGGAAACCAGCGTAGCTCTGGATCAAGAACTGCATAGGGTGAACTTGGAAATTTAGGATGAAGGGCCATAATATTATTTTTCCTTATCAGGGAAACATTTTTGCATGATAACTCTGGTTTTTGTTTCCGGATCACATTCATTGTCGCTAATCCACTGTTTAAATCTTCGTTTGTAACACGGAACCCACGGTATCCATCTTGCAATTGTAATAAATATCGGTCTGACAATAAAAAGAGTTATCACGCATGCAAACACAAAATAACCGGCTCTAATTTCAGTAGAAGAGTAACCTAAGAGAGGTTTAAAGTCGGAAGTAACAAAAGGAGCCCAAAGTGATATTATGGCCGCGATTAAGGGGATAGTCACCCGATTCATAATGGCGCTTTTAAATTTGATCAATTCAAGAGTTAAATCTGAACCGCTCACTTTTAGATCAGGCGATTTTGGATACTCATATGGTTTTGAGGCTTCAGAAGATGAATCAATGATAATATTTTTATCTTCAGGAGTGGACATGGTTATTTCTTCTCCTGTTGTTCAAGAAGACCCAGTGCCCCGATAGCAAACTCTGAAACATACCCACAATGCTTGCAAATCAATGGTATCGTGGGGATATTTAAGCCACCCATTTGTCTGCTTTTAAGATCCTGTTGTAAATCGTGGGCAAAATATCCTCCCGCCAGAACAAATTCTTTTTGTTTACAAAAAGGACACTCAAAGTTGGATATACGACTCCTTAATATTTCGATAATTTTATTTTTATTGTCATCGAACGATGTGCCCATATTTTTAAACCCCCACCTCAATAATTTTCATTGTATCATTTCCGAAAATATCGACGACTTTCACAGCGATTTTGTAGCGACCCTTCTTGGGATATTCAAAGAACACGCTCTTCATTTCAAGAGAACGGTTCTTCTTGGTTCTGAATGACTGCCATTCGTTCTCAAATATATAATCACCAGTCCACTTTTCAACCCATTCACCACTATCGTCTTGAACGCGGATGATCTCTTTTTTGCTCTCAAAATCGAAATCAACAGCCCAATAGTCGATCCAATCGGTCCATTTCTTTGTGAGCACGTCACGAGTTACAACGCCGCTCTTATCCTTGCTGACCTTAATGATCTTTCCAGCCTCCAACGCAATTTTATTGGCCCCATTTTTAAGGGATTCCGCAACATTGTCTATAGAATCTTGGGTGTAATAAACGCCAAAATCAGTCAATTCCACAGCAACTGATGTTTTCTTGAAATACGGTTTGACTTCTATAAAAGAGACATCGTGAAAAACCACCTGATTCTTTTCCACTGCTTTTTTGTCAAACACTTCGCGTGGAATATGCTTAAGAGCAAGATCAATACCTTTAGACTTGGCCTCTTCCTGAATATTGGGGAATAAACCCATTTCAAATTCAAAGGCCAACACATCAACCTTTGTTAAGTGCTTATCTAGACACTCCTTGATGATCTCGTTGATAAAATCACGCGTGACCGGAAGGTTAATAGGGCCGATTGCCACAAGACGCGAAGTTTTTTTGCCTGTAAAAGTCTTAAAGCCAGTAACTGCCTCGGCTCGGTAGGCGTGTAAGATCAACTCTACAAATTCTCTTTCTTTTTGCTCAAGTTGTTTTCTTTTTTCTTCGTCTCTAAGATTCTCATTAGCACCAATGTAATACTGTCGTTCATATTTACCGAGATTTAACAACTCAAATGCCCGATAATTGCTACCTTGAGTTTTTAATTGTCGTTGAACTGCAATCATCCTTTTGCGAGTGGTATGAATAGCAAATTTTCCAAGATCTGAGCCGACCCATTTTCGACCAAATTTTTCGGCTACAGCAAGCGCAGTGCCAGCACCACAGAAAAAATCGGCTACAATATCACCTTCATTAGAAGAAGCTTTTATAATTCTTTCAAGCAGAGCTTCAGGTTTTTGGGTTGGGTAACCTACGGACTCTTCAGCCATTGAATTAATGACATTAATGTCTTCCCAAAAATCAGAAACAAACACTCCTTTGGCTTCATGTTGATAATATTTTAATTCAGGGACGCCCTGCGAATTCCAATATATTAAACTCTCTTTATCTAATCGTTCTAATTCATCAGGTGATTTCAGCCAATGCATTCCATTTTTACCTCGACTTGAAACATCCACACCTTTCCACGGCTGTCCGCTGATACCTGCTGTTCGTCCGCTAGCCATTAATGGAACAGTGCGATATATGCCTTTTTCATCTTCTTTATTGTAATGATTCTTAGATGATTCAGAATACTGCGCGTATTGGACGTTGAATACGTTGTTACCTGTCTTTGAGTAGAAATAGATAATGTCGTGACTATTTCGGAATTGCTTATTTACATTTGATGCTATTGCCGATCTTTTCCAGCATATTTGATTTTCAAATTTCGGAAACAAATCATCAAGGACAAGCCTTATATAGCTATTAACCCTCCAATCGCAGTGAACATAAATGCTACCATTGTCAGCTAATAAGTCGCGCATTAAGCTTAAACGCTCATAGATCATCACTATAAAACTATCAGTTCCTTTTCCCCACGTATCTCGATAGGCAAGCTCTTCAAGGACTGAAGGGGCCTTCGTGAACTGTTCGTCACCAATTTCAATGTTGATAGAAAAATCCGCTCCAACATCAAATGGCGGATCAATATAGATGAGTTTAATCCCGCCTTGATCTTCTATTTCTTTGCGAAGTGGACCATTCTTAAGGCTGGACAGGATGAGTTTATTATCGCCCCAAATCAGCTTGTTAGCCCATCCACTAAGTTGTCGTCCCCTTGTATCAAAGAATGAAAGTTGCGATTCTCCCCTTTGCGTCCCTGTTTCCACTCTTGGCTCGTCAACCTGTTCGATAGTTTGAAACGGAAGCACTACATTGCAGATCTCACCAGTTTTTCCGTTCCAAACGAGCTCTACTTCTTGTTTATCCCCAAAGAGCATGAACCGATAGTGATCTGGCAATGGTTTGCCGGCCTCAAGATATTTGACGATGTCACGAATTTCGTTATCAAGGAGTCTCATTCCATCCCTTCCAAGTCCCCCCAAAATCGACTTTCTTTAAGGGGTGACTTTTCTCCTAACCATGATTTTATTTACAACCTGTAATGAGCCCATAACTGCTCATATTCTAAAGCGAAAAGCAACTTTTGTCTTTTTTCTCAAAACCTCCCAAAATAGTATAAAAGTGGTATTCGGCTTATTCCATTTCACTCTTCATATTCTTGTAAAGTTATGATAGCAAAGACGCATGTTTACATATGCAGTAGAACAATGTGACGTTAAAAATAAAAAACAACTCCAGGATTACAGAGACATCGTCACAAAGTGGCGAACATGGCTTGATGGTGAAGATATCCATTCAATCTCGAAACAAATCTTCAGTCTCTTTTGGAGAGACTCTGTTTTTCGCATGGTCAATGAACTTCGAAAGTCTGCATCGGAATCGCCATCGGAGGTTGTGGGTTTTAATGGCCCCGTGATAGGCGTTTTTGACGCCGGTTTTGCATGTGTGCAAGCAATGACCATCAGGCGTCTAATCGAGCCGCAATGGGGCCGTCCTGATCGTGCGGTTGTGTCTCTGCGCGCATTAGTTGATGAGCTTATTTCTCAAAGAGAACTGATAACCCGAGAAATATATGTTAGCAATAATGGACTCCCCTACGATTATCAAGAAGTCTATCTTCGTTGGCTAGAGACGCCTAGAAATTCAGCGGGCTGTATTCCAAGTGAGGGACCAGATGCGTGGGGAAAGTCAGATATGTTTCACAAAAGTTTTGATAAGCTTTCAGGAATTAAGAAAGATATGCGAAACCGCTCCGACCTTGTCCGACCGGAGTTGCTGACTGCATTAAGAAACAGGTTGGCCGTTTGCGAGGATGTTGACACTTACACTAATAAATTTATCGCGCATGCGGCTGATCCTGATAACCGTCAACACCTGACAGACGATCAAGATAAACTCACACTCAAAAAGCTGGATGACTGTTGTAAGGCAATTTATCTCGTAGCTAACTTTGTGGGAGCTCTCGTTGGCAAAGGAGGTTGCATTTCGCCTATTCCAAGACCGCAGTATGACCAACTTAAATATCTCGATAAGAAATGGGCAACGGATGTTGCACTTGAAATGGCCCGCACAAAATGGGACGAGCGGGTTAAGGAAACCGAATTGTGGGAAAACGACTTGTGGCCGCAGTAAAGGCGGGTTCTAAATAACTGTTTACTAATCACTATTCTCATAGTAGTGAAAAATCATGGATGACCTGTGTGAGGTGATCAAGAGGATTAAAAACAGCGTGGCAATTGTGGCTGTTTTAGATTCTAAGAATAATATTTTGGGCACTGGCTCTGGCTTCGTGTTCATTAAAATGGGGATTTTGGTTACTTGTAATCATGTTGTTAAAAGTGCCAATTCTGTTTTTATTAAGTTCCCGAATTCGGAGTGGATAGGCGCTAAGATAATTCTTAGAGATGAAGAGCATGACCTTGCATTGTTAAAATTCGAAGATAATGTTAGATCACCTCTGCCGGATGCTAGCGCAAAATCTATCATAGAGGGAGAAAGGGTAATTTTTTCAGGTTATCCTTTAAATTTATCGGAGCTTACAACACATCAAGGCATTGTTTCTGCAATTACAGAAGATGTGACTGGTATAAAGAATTATTTAATCGATGGTACCGTTAATTCGGGCAATAGTGGATGCCCCCTTATGAATTTATGCGGTGAAGTCATTGGAATCGTAAATGCCAAAAGGCGAGAACGTTCTGATTTGCTTGAAAAGGTAGAAAAGATGCAGGCAGGTGCAGTATCTTTGCATGGGTTAGATTTGGTTGAAATTTATAGAGCTATAATTAATAATGTTCAATTGGGAATTGGCTATGCTGTCCCAGCATGCTATATCCCAGAATACAAAGAGTTTCCTAAAGACGAGAAAAAGTAATGAATAACATGTTTATATTTAGATCTAACGGTAATTACATCGGCTTCGTGCATAATAATAATATTTTTTCGCGAGATGGTGAATATCTTGGATGGATTGAAAATAGTATTGTGTGGGGTAGAGACGGAAACTTTAGAGGCCAGTTAAAACAAATAAGTAATAATTATTATGTTTTGAATAACCGATTAACAATTCCACCTCTACCTCGAATCCCTAAAATTGCACCTCTGCCACCACTTCCGCCTCCGCCACCGCTTAATACACTGCCAATAATGTTGCCGATCGGCTTCGTTGATGGTTTTTAGTTTGCCCGTTTTTTAAATCAATTCCCATTCTTTTGGGGTCAACCGTGGGGTCAATACTGTCAAAAAGCCCCCGAAATCGTCCGTAATTCTCTGACATCCGGAAGTGAACTAATTGTTTGTTATTACTGCCAAAACCTTGATATTCAACGATTTGCCGTTACACCCTAAATCCTATTGCCAACGTGAAAGTCGCGAGTTCGACCCTCGTCTCCTGCTCATCGCCGTTAAAAATCCCGTCGGTCTTTCAGGCCGACGGGATTTTTTCTACGTCAATGAGTCCCGTGTGGCGAAGCGAAAGGGGACTCAAATGAATAAACGAATTAGCGAAGCCTGACCCTCCAACCAGGAGGTTGCGGATTACGGAAAAGTGGATGCGTTCATAAAGGACCATATCATCTACCAAGATGTCAAGATCGGTGAATGGCATGCGGGAAACAAATTCGACCTCCTCCATGTGGGTCGCATAAAAGAAGTTGTCGGAGAGATGCCATCGATTTTCTTTAGGTACACGGTGAAATAGGGTCACAACTTACTACCGGATATTTACGGGGACGCGAGACTTAGATAAACATGCGTCCGGTTAAGGTGGAAAAATATTAACTCGCGGCCGTTATCTTAAGGCCGACTATCCCTACGAATATCAGAAAAATGCAGCAGATCCTGAGGAGGTCGTAGGATTCTCCGAAAAGGATTATGCCGAAGATCGCCGTTCCAAACACCCCGATGCCGGTCCAGACCGCGTAAGCTGTCCCTATGGGGAGCGTCTTTGATGCCTTTGCAAGAAGAGCAAAACTTAAGATCAGGGCGAGCATCGTGGGGATGGTGGGTAATATTTTTGTAAAACCCTTGGAATATTTAAAGCCTATGGGCCAGGCCACTTCCAAAAGACCCGCTACGAATAAACATAACCAATCCATTTTATTTTCCTCCTATTTCCTGCGTCCAAAAAGCCTAAGGAGCATCAGGAACAGATTGATGAAGTCAAGATAGAGCGTCAATGCGCCCAGGATAGCTTCTTTTTTATCCTCTTCGGTATTTTCGTTGCCGATAATGTTCATCTGTTTGATCTTCTGGGTGTCATAAGCGGTGAGGCCGACAAAGACGGCAATTCCTACGTAGGTGGTGATCCAGTAAAGCATTGGGCTCTTAAAGAATATGTTAACAACCGATGCGATTATCACGCCTATGAGCCCCATGAAGGCCATGTTGCCTATTCTTGTCAGATCGGTCTTTGTTACATAGCCGTAAAAGCTCATAAAGCCGAACGTTCCGGCGGTCACAAAGAATGTCGATGCGATCGATTCTGCGGTAAAGGCCAGGAAGATGACGGAAAGGGTAAGGCCGTTCAGGGCGGAGTAACCGATAAAAACGGCCGTTGCGGTAGATGCCCTCATCTTTGAAGCGGCAACCGCCAGATATCCGACCAGGACTATCTCTCCTATAAGGAGACCGAAGAAGAGGATCTGATTGTCTAAGATAACATTTGCAAGCGCCGGCGAGGCGGCAACGAACATGGCGACCGAAGCCGTCACGACAAGCGCAAAGCACATCCAGCCGTAGACCTTTGTAATGAACCTCTGTTGCTCAGCTAATACCGCGGTTGAAGAAATGGCCATTTCGTTCATAAGTTGTCTCCTTATTTTGCGAACGATACAACTTTGCTGGTATTTATGTCAAAATAAAAACCGGATAATCGTAGCATTTTTTTGCCAAATATATTACGATCGCGCCCATGAAAAGATATAAAAGAAGGCCGCCGGTTAATCACCATGTAAAACCGCAGGTTAAATCGGGCGAGGAGACCCCGAGCAACCGAACCCTTTTGCAAGAGATAGCCTGTCAGACCATGATAGGCAAGAACATGCTCCCGGAGTTCTCTCACCGGGTGAAACAGGAGCTCCTAAGGATACATAAGGCCCCGGAACTGGCCGGAAGAAGGGTTCAGGACCTGAGGCAATTACCTTGGTGTTCTATTGACAACGACGATTCTCTGGACCTCGATCAGCTCTCCGTTGCCGAAAAGATACATAAAGGGATGATAAGGATCAGGGTTGCCATTGCCGATGTAGATTCGCTGGTCAAAAAGGGGAGCGCGCTCGACGACCACGCCTGCCACAACACGACCTCGGTCTATACCGCCGCCGAGATATTTCCGATGCTTCCGAACAAGCTTTCGAACGATCTGACTTCGCTTAACTTCGAAGAGGACCGTCCGGCCGTTGTCATCGAGATGGATATCGATGAGCGCGGTAAGGTAAGGAACACAGGCGTGGTGCAGGCGATGGTTCATAACCACGCCAAACTGGCCTATGATAGCATCTCCCTCTGGCTTACGGGTAAGGGCCCGGCGCCGGAGGCGATGATGAAAATAAAAGGGCTCGATGAAAATATCCGCATTCAGGATAGAATTGCCCAGCTCCTCAGAAAGAACAGATACGAAAGGGGAGCCCTGGACCTAGAGACCATCCAGTCGCGTCCAATATTTGTGAGGGATACCATAAGTTCGCTGAAAGTAGAGAAGAGCGACCGCGCCAACGAGCTCATCGAAGATTTTATGATAGCGGCCAATGAGGTGACGGTGCAATACCTTAAATCAAAGGGGTATCCTTCTTTCAGGCGCGTCGTTCGCGTTCCAAAAAGATGGGACAGGATAGTAGAGATAGCGGCAGACCACGGTTTTAAGCTTCCGCCAAACCCCAATTCAGAGGCGCTTGAAAGGTTCCTTGATAAAGAAAGGGCGGCCGACCCCGTGAGGTTCCCGGACCTTTCTCTTACGGTCATTAAACTTATCGGAAAAGGGGAGTATGTGGTTGAGTTCAAGAACGCAAAACCCATCGGTCATTTTGCGCTGGCGGTGACCGATTACACCCATTCAACCGCCCCCAACCGCCGTTATCCGGATCTTATTACCCAGCGCATCTTAAAGGCGGCGCTAAACGGCAATCCTCTGCCATACAGGCCCAAAGAGTTGGAGGATCTGGCGAACAGATGCACGGAAAAAGAGGATGATTCCGTAAAGGTAGAGAGGCGCGTTGCCAAGTCGGCGGCGGCGTTGTTGTTATCATCCAGAGTAGGGGAGACGTTCAACGCCATCTGCACCGGGGCGTCCGATAAAGGCACGTTCGTGCGTCTTATCGACCCGCCGGCAGAGGGGAAGCTTTTGAGAGGCTCAAAATATATAGACGTGGGCGAGGAGCTCCGCGTAGAACTGGTCAGGGCCGACGTAGAACGCGGCTTTGTCGATTTTAAGGTGATATCATGATAAATGCGACACAGATCAAGGCGGGGAACATACTCAGGATAGATGGAGTCATCTATCGGGTACTTAGGGCAACTCACCTGACGCCGGGCAAGGGAAACGCCCAGATCCAGGCCGACCTTCGTAATCTCAAGACCGGCATAAAGAACAATATGCGTTTTCGTCCGATGGATTCCGTAGAAAAGGTGGATACAGAAGAGCGTTCAATGACCTTTCTGTATCAGGACGGTGCCATTTACCATTTTATGGATCCGGTCACCTATGAACAGACGGAACTTCACGAAGAGCAGTTGGGGGACATGCTCCCTTATTTAAGGCCGGAGGCGAGCATCCTGATGCTAAGTTGCGAGGGTGAGCCGATAAGCATCCGCCTGCCTGACAAAATGAGCTTTACGGTGGTTTCCTGTGAACCGCCTTCAAAAGGTTCGGCCGGAAATCTGAAAGACGCAACGGTCGAAACGAACGCGGTCTTTAAGGTGCCAATGTTCATCAAGCCGGGCGATGTGGTAGTCATCAACACCGAAACCGGCGACTACATCGAAAAAGGATAGGGGGGAACATATATGAAAGCACCAAAAACTTAAAAATAAGGAGATCGTTTATCTTAACTCCGGCAAGGTAGAATTCTCTGATCGATAGATGCTGGACATTTCGAAGTACATAAAGAGGCGATAAATGGGAGACTTAGGCGCCGGCATAATAATGTGGGGCCTATTTATAAGCATGGTCGGCCTTGTCTTTTTAAGGTACGGAAAAAAGACCTCGGATGCGGTTACCATTCTCACAGGCCTCGCCCTTATGATATATCCTTACTTCTTCTCATCACTTGGCTGGAGCATATTTGTCGGCCTTGCGATCTGCGCCCTGCATTACTTTCTAAAACGCGTGGTGAATATCTAGACTCCAAGGCAAACCTACAAGCACCCATTGAAACCACGTTCAATGACAAAAAAGCCGCTAAGATAAACGCGGTCTTTAGGGGTGGTTAAAGTAAAGACTTTTACTTATGCTTTTCTTACTTTTTCAGCGCAGGGACCTTTTTGGCCTTGGCCTACTTCAAATTCAACCTTGTCGCCTTGTGTGATGGGTCCGCTCTCAATAGCTGTGGAGTGGACGAAGAGGTCCTTTCCACCGTCATCGGGCGCGATAAATCCAAAACCTTTTGCATCGTTGAAAAACTTCACTGTTCCTGTTGCCATGGTATTCTCCTTTTTTTGGATATGTACGCCATTTTATAAAAATTAGCAATTTTTAAAATATAAAAATGGAAAATCTTTTTTGGTAAGGTGACGAACCTCACCGGGTTGCATCGACCTGTCCAGCGTTAAATTGCCAAAAGCTACACGTTTAAGCCCTTGTATCTCGTTTCCAAGGGACTTTAAAGATCCTTACTAAGCTCCCGGTTCTTGCCTTCTGTCAACTCTACAACCAGTTGGGACTCCTTGTTGCTTGATTTACGCAAAGTTGCCTTTGAGGGCCTTAAGAACTCTCCGTTATCAAAGACGCCCTGTAGGGCCTTTTGAACCTTTTCGTCTGCGAACATCCCTTTAACGGTTTGTTGCTCTGTCCAGTTCAGGGGTGTATCTAAGAAGCCATTTTATCTCATGCTCGAGACCATAAAGAGAGGCCTTGCGGCCACAATAATGGCGCCGTGCAAGAGATCCTTTGAAAGGTACGGCAAATCGTTAGTTGCTGCGATAGCCTTCTATATCGGTATCAAGTTCCTTATCGATGCCCCTAAGTTGATACCATAACCAAAGTCATGTGTGGTGTTTGTGTTTTTGCAGAAGGAATTTAGAAAGCACTTCTGTTAGAGAGAACTTTATATCTTCTCCCCGCCATGTCAGCACCGGTTCAGCACTTAATACTTCGTCAACATCCTTGCCGCCGGCGAGCTGCCTGAGCGAGTTCATGGAAAGGATGAGATCGGGGTCTAGTGTAAGTTCCTGGGCATATTTTGTGCGCCACTCTTTTAGCGCATTGAACAGCGAAGGGGAATAGTCGTGTTGTCTCTCGCCATGTTTGAACCGCGGCCAACTGAGCTCCGGGGCCTTTAGCCCCTTCGATACGGATTCGACCAGGAGGCCTGCATATTTTCCTTTGCATGCAGGATGAAGGCCCCGGCGATTAACGATCTCAGGGATTGTTCGCGGTCGTGCTTTTGCTAGATCTATAAGTGTTGCGTCGCCCATTACCATGAAATGGGGGAGGTCGAGCTCTCTTGCTATCACGTCCCTAGTTAGAGAAAACTCGTTCACTATTGCAAGCTCTCTTCCATTGCATGCCTCACGTGCCTTCTTAACCCTTGCAAAGAGCGGCCTTTCATCCGGCTGGAACCGCTTCTCTTCGCACTGGTCAAATCGTGCACGTGCCCACGCCATACGCCCGAGCTTTTCGAGCTGTTTTGCAAGAAGGTCACGTAATTCTTCAAGTTGTATGACGTCAGCAGCGGCGTATTCGAGCATGTCGCGTGGAAGAGGGCGGATGGTCCAGTCGGCGCGCTGAAATTTCTTTGAGCCCTTCGTTCCAAAGTGTTTTTCAAGGAGTGCTGAAAGCCCGAACTCTTTGTGTCCGCAAAGCCGGGCGGCTTGAAGGGTATCAAAAAGGTTGTGGGGGCGCCAGCCGTAGTCACGGTCGAGCGAGCGGAGGTCAAAGTCGGTATCGTGCATGACTATCTCAATGGCTCCGTCCTCGAGGATCCGCTTGATATGGGTCAGATCCAGATCTTTCAGGACGTCAACGACAAAGACATTGCCGCGGGCGGCGAATTGAAAGAGGCAGACCCTATTAATATAATGATGCAGGTTGCTGGCGCACTCAATGTCGAATGCGATAATCTTCTCGCGGAAAAGATCTTCCGTCATCCGGTCAAGCCCCGACTGTGTGTCGATCAGAGAAAAATTCATATCCAATGTCAATATAACCAAGTAATGAAACAAATTCAACGTTATAAAGCCCGTTACTAACGGATAAATTTTTATTTCTGGATATCGATGGGGGCCTTATAGTATAAGTGCGGTTCATGAGGTTGCATAAATATTTACTTTGTCTCTTTTTGGTAGCAGCTCTATGTTCCGCTTGTGATGACGGAAGCAGAAGTCTTGTCCAACCGCCCATCTTTACGAACCCGGCCACGAAGCTTTCACAGTTATCCGGTCAGGATTTTACCCAGCTTCTTTTAAGCGAGGCGGTTGAAATGGAGCCCCTTGTGACAACCGCAGGTGCACAGAAGGAATCCTGGCTTTTCGGCGTTAGAATATGAAGAAGCCTTTACCGGAGGTGTCGTTCTAGCGCTTCATTAGAGTTATCGTTAGTATTACGTTGCAATATCTGATATCCGTGCTAGTCAATACGTAAACGTAAACCATAAACAAGGGGGTATATATGTCAGAGGGAATTCCTAACTTCAACGTGCCGAAAAATGTCAAATATATCGGCGTTGCCGCGGTGATAGTGCTGGTAGTGCTGTTCAAAGCGATCGTTATCATACCTGCGGGTCATATCGGCGTGTTGGAGCTCTTCGGAAAAGTTCGCAAGACGTCGCTCGATGCCGGCATCCATCTCATCAATCCGCTGCTAAGTTCTCACATAATGAGCATCCAGACAAAACAGATCACGGAAGATGCAAGCGTTCCTTCAAAGGAAGGTTTGATCGTAAGCCTCGATCTTTCGGCCTTAATAAGCCTTGATCCAAGGAACGCACCGGATGTCTATAAATCGGTCGGGGCCGACTATGTCAATGTAATAGTCGTTCCCCAGTTAAGATCGGTGGTAAGAGGCGTTACCGCCGGATACGAGGCAAAAGCTCTCTATACGGCAGAGAGAGAGGCTCTTGCCACCCAAATGTTCGACCAGTTGAAGCCGATGCTTGAAAGCCGCGGGATAAACCTCGAAAGGGTCCTTTTGCGCGCTGTGAAACTTCCGGACATACTTTCGACCGCTATCGAGAAGAAGCTCGAGGCTGAACAGCAGGCCGAGCAGATGAAGTTCGTTCTGCAGCGCGAAAGCCAGGAGGCGGAACGCAAGAGGATCGAGGCAAAGGGTATAAGCGACTACAACCTTGAAGTGACGCGTGGTCTTAACGATAATATCTTAAAATTGCGTGGTATCGAAGCCACACGCGAACTTGCCAAGAGCGAGAACTCAAAGATAATCGTAGTGGGCGGCAAGGACGGATTGCCGTTGATACTTGGAAATCAGTGAGAGGTTGAGGAACAGCCGTCGGCGCAGGTCCATTTACCGTCCTTGTAGATGGCGGTGTTTTTGCTGACATAAACGGAACACTTGTCGCACTTGACCAGCTCGCTCACTATCTCTTTTTGTGGCGTCGCCGAGGCCTTGCGCTTGTAGATCTCGCAGACGATCATGCGGCGGATCCACCTGAAAACGTAGTAGATCAAGATACATATGAGAATGGTTTTGAACATTGGACCGGGGGACCCTTGCATATTGCCCCCCAAATATCAACAATATTGAGTCGATCTCTATGTCTAAATGGCATCTTTACATCCTTGAATGCTCAGACAAGAGCCTCTACACAGGGATAACGAACGATATCAAAGCGAGGTTCAAAAAACACCAAGAGGGAAGGGGCGCAAAATATACCCGTCGCGGGGTCAGAAGGATAGTTCACGCCGAATCTTTCAGGTCAATGTCCGCAGCCCTAAGGCGCGAACACGCCGTTAAAAAACTTTCCCATTGTGAGAAACTGAAATTGAGCAAAGAACGATGAGTCCGGAAAGTTTGTCGGAGACGCCATTGCTTCCAACGCACATTGCAGAAATTCCAGCCGATCGTATCGTTCGGGATCGACCCTCTTGAGGCCGCGCACATACCGTTTAACGGAAGGGCACCTCTAAAAACCT
>PCWZ01000017.1:0-24650 GCA_002796305.1 Deltaproteobacteria bacterium CG11_big_fil_rev_8_21_14_0_20_49_13 | reverse complement strand
TCATCCTTCGACAGGCTCAGGACGAACGAGCAATTTACGGGTTTTTAGAGGTGCCCGGAATTGTATTGATGCAAAAATCCAAACTGCTCCACGAGGTCCTGATAGATCGACATCGCATTGCGGCCATTCTTTACTTCGTCGACAATCCAGTCGCGCCAAGGCTCAGCATATCCTTTGAGCCGCCAAAAGGGGGCCGATGCAATGGAAAAGATTGCCTTGCATCGACCCGCCAAAAATCAAATACTTTTAGTTTGACATTACAAATCTTTTTATATATCAGCCCCTTACCTGCATGAATTGCAGGACACTGTTCTTTGCCCTCCCAAATGCGTGGCGGGCATAAGAATTTGTAAATCCCGCGTCCATCAAAACCATGGCCGCGGGCTTAACAAATTCTAATGAAAGGAGAATTAATTTAATGGAAGGTTTCGCACAACTATTTGAGGAGAGCCTCAAGAAAAACCCCGTACGCGAAGGGCAAATAATTCGCGGCAAGGTCATCAAGGTCTTAAAGGACTTCGTGATGATCGACATCGGATTCAAATCCGAAGGTAAAGTTCCGGTCGAAGAGTTTCGTGATTTCGACGGAAATACAAAGGCAAATGTGGGTGATGATGTAGAAGTATATCTTGAAACCCTCGAAGACGAGAACGGTGAGATGGTCCTTTCCAAGGAACACGCCGACGCCATGAAGACATGGGACAAGCTCGTTGAAGCAGAGCAACAGAACGTTGCCATCGAAGGTAAGGTGGTAAATAAGGTAAAGGGAGGTTTCTCGGTCGACATAGGCGTTAAGGCGTTCCTGCCGGCGTCCCAGATCGACATCAAACCGTCAAAGAACCTCGATAAGTATGTAGGAAAGATCTATCAGTTCAAGATAGTCAAGCTCAACAAGGCCAGAGGGAACGTTGTTCTCTCAAGAAAGGTGATGCTTGAGCAGGAACGCGAGGTATTAAAGACCGAAACACTTGCCAACTTGCAAGAAGGCCAGATAGTCGAAGGCGCCGTTAAGGGCATTACCGATTATGGCGCTTTCGTAGACGTAGGCGGCATCGACGGCCTCCTGCACGTTGCAGATATGAGCTGGGGGCACATCACTCATCCTTCCGAAGTGCTGGCAATTGGAGACGAGATCAGGGTCAAGATCCTTAAGTTCGACAAGGATGCTCAGAGGATATCTCTTGGCATGAAGCAGCTGGCACCGGATCCATGGAGCCAGGTTGAAGATAAATACCCTGTAGGTTCACGCGTTCGCGGCAAGGTGACCACGCTTACGGATTATGGCGCGTTCGTTGAGATCGAAGAGGGAGTTGAAGGCCTCGTTCATGTCTCTGAGATGAGCTGGACAAAGAAGATCAAGCATCCTTCAAAGATCATGTCGGTCGGTGATGTCTTAGATTCGGTCGTCCTTGATGTTGATATTGCCAACAGAAGGATATCCTTAGGCCTCAAGCAGATAGAAGCGAACCCATGGGAGACCATGAGCCAGCGCTATCCTATCGGCACGAAGATCAAGGGTATGATAAGGAACATAGCCGATTTCGGTATCTTTATAGATGTTAACGGAGAAGTTGACGGTCTCGTTCACATTAACGACCTTGTCTGGGTACAGAACTTCGTGCATCCGTCCGAAGCGTTCAACAAGAACCAGGAAGTGGAGGCCATCGTCCTTCACGTCGATCCAGATAACGAACGTTTCTCGCTCGGTATCAAACAGCTTATGGATGACCCCTGGGACATCATCAGCTCAAAATATCAGCAGGGCGCAACGGCCGAAGGTACGGTCGTAAAGAAGCTCGGCAACGGTTACGTTGTACAGCTCGAACCAGGCGTTGAGGGACTTTTACCCACATCAGAGGCGAAGGATCCTTTGGAGATCGGTGCAAAGCTTAACGTTAATGTGCAACAGACAGAGCAAAAAGAGCGTAAATTCATCTTTCAATGCGAAAAATAGTATTGGGAATAGCAATTGCAGTAGCGCTGTTGCTGATGGCGTTCGCCTTTGGGATGTGTGCCTCTCTTTTCAAGAGAGGCCCCATCCTTGGAGGTGAGATAGGTCTTGTCAGGATAGGGGGGACGATAATCACTTCAGACAAGGCGCTTCGCGAGCTGGAAGAGGCAAGGAAGGATTCCGGCATCAAGGGTCTGCTCTTAAGGATCGATTCCCCGGGAGGGGCCGTAAGCGCCTCGCAGGAGATATATGAAGAGGTGAAGCGCGTTAATGCCGTAAAGCCCGTATTCGTTTCGATGGGCGATGTAGCGGCGTCGGGTGGTTACTATATAGCCTGCGGCGCCAAGAAGATCTTTGCAAATCCAGGGACGATAACAGGCTCGATAGGCGTCAGAATGGAACATGTGAACTTAAAGGACCTTCTCACATGGGCCAAGGTCGGTCACGAAACGCTTAAGAGCGGTGAAATGAAGGACGTCGGCGCCTTCGACAGGTCGCTTACCGAAAAGGAGCGCGAATTTCTTGAAGGGATCTTGGGTGAGATGCACGCACAGTTCAAGGCGGTTGTAAGCGGTGCAAGGGGCATTCCTGCCGACAAGATAGATGCCATAGCCGATGGCAGGATATATACAGGGGCAAAGGCATTGGAGTTAGGACTTGTCGACGAAATAGGCGGCGAGCCGGTTGCACTTAAAGAACTTGCGGGCTCGCTGGGCATAAAGGGCGAACCCGACGTCAAAGAGTTCGGCGACGACAGACCATGGTGGATGAAAGCCATGGCAGAAGAGGTCGCCTTGGCGGTAAAACAGGCAGTGAACTCGGTTTTGAGCGAGTACCGAGGTTCCGGCAACGTACGAACGTATTATTAAGGAGGGGGTATTATGAACAAGAGTGATCTGGTGGAGTTGGTAACGGGCAAGTTGCCCAATCTTACGGCGCGCGATATCGAGATGATAGTCAATATCATATTCGGCAGCATGACGGACGCCCTTTCAAAGGACGACCGCATCGAAATAAGGGGTTTTGGTTCCTTTGAAGTGCGTGTGAGAAAGGCTCGTAAGGGGAGAAATCCCAAGACCGGGGAGAGCGTAGAACTGAACGTAAGACGCGTACCCTTCTTTAAGGTCGGAAAAGAACTAAAAGAGCTGGTCAATAAATAATGAAGCATATCTGGTCTCCATGGCGGATGAAGTTCATCGAAAAAGCCAGAAAGGGCCACAAGTGCATCTTTTGTAATTTCAAGTTCCAAATATCAGACACAAAGAAAAAACGCGGTAAGGACATGAAGGAACTGATCCTTTATCGCGGCATCAGCTGTTATATAATGATGAACCGTTATCCCTATAATAACGGTCACCTTATGGTCATACCCTATGCCCACAAGGCCATGATAGACAAGCTCGAGCCTTGGGTTCAGGAAGAGTTCATAAGGCTCACAGGCGAATCTGCAAGGATACTTAAGAAGGTCTTAAAGTGCGATGGCGTCAATTGCGGTATCAATATAGGCCACGCGGCCGGCGCTGGGATAGCGGGGCACATACACATGCATGTCGTTCCAAGATGGCAGGGCGATTACAATTTCTTCCCTGTCATAGGTAATGCAAAGTCGATGCCGGAACACCTAGAGGCAACCTACAAAAAATTAAAACCCGCGTTCGACAAGATATAGTGTATATGACGAGATCCCCGTTTTCACGAGGATGACGCGGTTGCTCTACTCGATCGGTTTATTAATGATCGCCTCGTCTTTTTTGTTATCCATCATCTGTCTTACAAGGGTCAGCTCTTTTTCCAGCTGACGGATGCGTTTGTTCTTCGCGCGTATCTCAAGCGTTTTGAAGAAGCTTGGCAGGGCCTCAAGAAGGGCTATCGCTACCATTCCAAACGAGAATGCGGCGAGGAGCGCGAACCCGAGCGGAATGGGAATGCTCTCAAGGTTCAGGATGTAAGGAAGTTTGAATTTGAATATTATCGCATAGCCGAACGTTGCGGAGTCAAGATTACAGTAGACAAAGTTGAGCACGATAAAAAAGAGCAAAGCCATTATAACTGCGAACACGAGTCTTTTCATAATATTCCCCCTTGCACCTTTTTATCCCCTGAAGCCTTTTCTTGACCTTTTGACCTTCTTCAACGCAACGCCCTTCTTCCCTTCGGCGTCTTTGCCTTCTTTAGGTTTTATTTTTTCGAGCTTTGAAAGTGACTTATATTTCTTTTCCGTGTCGGTCGAAGGCTGCATCGAGAAAGAGCTTACCTGGATTTTGGCTATCTGTTCTGGTGAAAGTTGCCCGGGTATCTGCACAAAGTCCGTCTGGATGCCTTTCTTGATCTCTATCTGGTCCTGCTGGATAAGATAATCGAACATAAGTTCCAGCCGCCGGAGCGGGGAAGGGTTGTCGTCGATCATGGCCCTGACGGTTATCTTGGCCGGTTTGTCGATCTTTATGAGATTGTCCTTGTCGCGGTATCTTGTTCTTATATCATCAAGGAACTTCTTGATCTCAGGGGCCGAGAGGGAACATGACGGCTTCACACTTATATCGAAGAGTTCATGAAGGCCCTCGTCAGTGTATTTACCTTCATTTATGAGCATGGCATCGAACGGGACAAGTATCTCGCCTTTGTAGCGGTATTCCTCCTTGCCCAAAAAGTCTTCTTTGCTTGTAATATAGGTCCCGTCCGTCTGTCTGTTGCCGTCAAAAGCGGCACGCCATGCTTCTATGGAATATTGTCTGGTGTCGACAATGCCGCAGTTCCACATGGAATCTATGTCGTCGCGGGTGAGGGTGACGTGGTCATCATCTGGGCTCTTTGGTAGCTGTTTCCACATCAGCTCCATCCCGTTAAAGTCGTCAAGCGTGAGTGTCATAACTCTTCCTCTCCTTTGCCTTTATTGGTTAAATAACAGATTAGTTACCATCTATCAATGAAAAAGGTGTCGGTTCAATCGTTCACTATTATCTTCTGGTTTATAAAGGTGTAATAGATGAGGCTCCTTAAGCGGTAGTTGAACAGAACGAATCCCACCACCAGCGACGTAAGACAGCTGAATAAAATTCCGTAGCCGTAATAGCTGAAGCCCATCCATATCGAGACGATAGTGAACAGTATGTTGGTAAGGGCAAAGGTTCCGGAAAGAATGAGAGCGTCCGTTCTGTAGTCAAAATAGAGCGTAATAATGAGGAGTATCTGCAACAGGGCTAGCAGAAAGACCGCCAATATCGCTATCTGGAAGACGCCAAGGTTTATCGAGGATATGCCAATATAATTATAGATCTTTTCGGACAGGAATATGCCGACGACGGATATCGTTCCCTGAAGGACCAATATCCGGCCCATGCTCAGCTTCAGGTCGTTTATTATGTTGTTCTGCCTCTCGATCAGTGAAGAGTAGGGATGCCGGTTAAGAATGGAGAGGAAATATTTCTTGTAATGGATATAAAAACTGGTCTCGACCTGTATCGTGAACATGGCAAGGGCCGGAACTATGAAGAGATACGACAGGAATATGGGCACATCGTACACATATGAAGCCCTCAGGAACGAGTGAACCTGCTGGCTTGTTTCACGGGTGAACCAGAATACGACCTTGTCACCCCAGATCCCTATATTAAAGAGCGTGGCGATGAATGCAAGGGCCGTGTATTTTTTGAAATATTCAAGAAAATAGAATTCCAGCCGGTTCCTGTATTCAAATTCGGTGAATATCTGAACGGATAACATTATGACGATAAGGATCTGACCCAGACAGAATCCCATCACCAGCCCCATAAGTTGGAAACGTGTCCCTAAAAGGTATCCTGCAACGAGACTCAAAATGGAGCCATACATGAAGGACTTTACTATCCAGACAAAATCCTTGGACGCCGAAATGGTTATCATTGCTATCCATATTATCCCCACGTTCGCGAAGAGGGCGACGGTGGCAACCGATGTTCCAAAGTCAAAATTAAGCGCTTTTACCGCTATATAACCTATCACTGCGTGTACTACGGTCGATAATATGGAGACTCCTACAAAGGAGGGGACAAGGGCCGAATAGTCCTTGATGAAAATACGGTCGGCCATATATCTTGTCAGCACCATTTGAAAGGGCGAGGAAATGACCAACGATGTGCCGTAGATATAGACAACAAGTGTCCTGAACACCTGTAACTCGTGATGGCTTACCTTTGAGCTTGAGATCACTCCAAGGATGGTCAGCGAGAATATGGTGAAGAGTACCGGCCCGGATGAGACCACCGCGGAATAAAAATAACCCTGTAAAAGGTTCGAGTACGATTCGTTAGACAGGATCTTTTGTAGTTTAAAGCCTATTCCAGCTATAAATTAATCAAATATAATGCCCATAGATAGTCTTATAGGCGTTGACCATATCCGCTACGTTGTAATATTGCTCAACCCGGCTGATGCCGGCCTCTGACATTTTATTGTATAGAACATCGTCGGTCAGGAGATTTATGACCGCCGCCGCTGTCTCCCCAGGTGCGTGAAAACTGGTAAGAAGTCCGCTCTTTCCCAGCTCTTTGTCCTCATCGGTCCTGCCTTCGACAAGTTCGCGGCACGAACCGACGTCCGTTGTGACCACGGGAATTCCGCAGGCCGCACCCTCAAGGATCACCAGAGGCTGCGCCTCGCTGATGCTGGTCAGAACGATCAGGTCTATCTTTGGAAAGTGGTCGGTGACATTCACATGGCCGGTGAACTTTACGTTCTTTTCAAGTCCCAGCATGTTTACCATGTCTGCGCATTCCTGATAATATTGCGACTCCTCTTCCTGCGGACCTATGAGCAGGAACTCCGCGTCGGGGATCTTTTGGACTATCAATTTACACGCCTTGATGAACGTCTTAACATCCTTGATGGGCACCACCCTGCCAATATAGGCGACGGTCCTTCGTTTCCTGCTTATGTCCCTGTTCTGCGCGATCTCCCTGAATTGATTGACGACGACCCCATTGGGAATGACAGATATCTTTTGAGGATCGGCACCGTCGCTTATCTGATAGAGTTTGTTGCCTTCGTAAAGCGTGGTTATCTGGTCGGCATACCTGTACGCCAGCTTGCTCATTGCCCCGAAATATCTGATCCACCAGTTCTTGAAGAATCCGAGGCTTGAGGTCGCCTTCATCGATTCTTCTTCGCTCTCGTAGAGCCACGTTGCCTGCGCTATCTCGATCCTGCGTTCTTTTGTGTAGATGCCGTGCTCGGTCAGGAGCATATTGCTATTAAATTTTATTTTGGCAAGCGAGGCGAGCACTCCGGCGTAGCCTGTGGATATCGTATGATATAGCGGGGCAGGGGGGATGTTCGTTTTGATCAGCTGAACGAGGGGGAGGAAGGTGAAACGGTAGTTCCAGAAGAAATCCAGGAAAGTCGTGCTGGTGTCACCCGAATTGTAAGTCTTGAGCATGGAATTCCAAAGGTCGCGCGACGAGAAGGCGTATGAAAGGTCTATTCCGCCCCTGTTGTTCATCAGTTTAAGCAGAAGCTTTTCCAGCTCTTCCTTGGGCCGTTTGTCTATGTCGCCGTAGAAGATGTCAAAGAAGTCAAAGAGCTCCGGTGTTCTCTTCTTGAAAAATCTATCTTTGAACTGGTAATCGTGCAGATAGACGTTCACAATGCTTTCAACATTGTTCGGGATCCGGTAATTTTCCTCGCGAGTGTAGCTCTGCGACGGCATGATGGAAAGTAGAGAGAACTGCAGGTCGGGCATGTCGGTGATGAGCCTGTGTACCCACTCGGAGACACCGCCCCTGATGTAGGGATAACTTCCTTCAACTACAAGGCAGACATCGCTCATGGTCGAACCTCCATGCCATGTGCTTTAATGAACGAGCTTGCCACTTCTTTTGCCTCGCTGGTATTCAGGGCCTCCGATGCGGCAACGAGATAGGGCGCAGTTGATATATCTCCTGTGAGCGCCAGAAGTCTCATTGCCAGCATCTTTACCTCGTCATCGTCCTCGCCGAGCAAGGCCAACAGTTCGCCTCTCACGAACCGAATGAGGGGCAGGGAAGAGTATTTCAACAGGTTCTTAAGGAAAAGCCTCTTCCAGACGATATCCGGTAGTGACCTCAGTATCTGTCTCGCTATCTCATGCCGCGATGTGAAAGTGAGATAGATGTCCTCGAACTTTCTCGAAATGTTAGGGTCCTCTATCTTGTCAAAAATGGCCGCCAGCAGTTTTCTGGCGAAATCGACCGTAAGGTCCCTCGGTATGAACGATATCAACTGATTGCAGGTATCAATGTCGCTCTTTCTAAAATACTCAAGTAGCAGATCCGGATGATCGTTCGAGAGCGAGGTAAGAGATGAGCCAGCGGCATCCATGGTAAAGACACAATCATGGGTCGAGAATATCTTAAAAAGAAATTCGAAGGTTTCAAGAATGGGAGAGAATTTGAGCAGTAGAACGATAAGATATTTAACGTTCATGCAACTCTCGTCTTTTAGCAGTCCTTCGGCCGTTCTCAGTAATACCTCAGGCGATAATCCAAAACCCCTTCTTCTTGTAAGATATTTGAGTATGATCTGACGTTGTGTTGCGGAATGAGAGTCTTTTAAGATGTGCAATATATTATTTTCGTCGCCGAGCCTCCATATCCTTGTGAGCGCGAGCGTTGCGTTGTAAGATGTGGCAGGATCGGCTTCCAGAAACGACTCAAGGAACTCCATGTCACGGTGTTCCGAAATATACCCCATGGCCATTATACAGGCGTGCCTGATTATCGGTGATCTTGAGTTCTTAAGCGTATCTCTCAAGTATCTTTTGTGCGATGGTGCGAACGACCCGAACTTGCCTATTCTAAAAAGCACCTCTGCTCTGATCATCTCATCACTTGATGATCTCAGAGAATAAAGTTCCTCGGGCTCAATGACGCCCTGCAGGCGGTCTATAGTCCTAGTAGCTGCCAGCCGGGCCTTCATATCATCGTCGTGGACCGATATGTCGAGCAATCTGATCAGCATGGATCTGCTTGGAATCATCCCAGCATATCTTATCAGTACGAGCCGTGCATCTCTCAGCTTTTCAGCGGCGATCGCCTTGATAATGGTTCTGGCGCTTGCCTTTGCCCTTCGGAGTGCGATGGCGAACGCGGCGGCTAGACGTATCTCCCTGTCGCTGTGCGACAGGAGAGGTTTGAATGCCTCCCATGGAACGCTGTTGATCCTTTTGGAGAGAGCGTCAAGAGACCTCTTTGCTAATGTAATATTGCCCGACGTCATGGTACATCGCAGGATCTTGGCGCTGTAGTCGTCGTCCACACCGAGCGCAACTTCAATGATCCTGTTGCAGATATCGGCATCGCCCTTTATCCTGATGTTCTGGAGATAGGGCATCACCAAGGGTGTTTTTAAGATGCCTGCAATTTCGATAGAGGCCAGGATGACATCCCTGTTCCTTGACGAAAACTGGGAGATGATGAAATTGACTTTAATATCGGAGTTCTTCCCGGCGAACGTCCTTTTAAACTCCTTTAGGATCTCATTATTTCGCTGTAGATAAAGCGCGAAGAGCTTAAGGATGCTCAGCTCATCATTTTTGCCGTTAAGCTCCCGGTAGAGCTCCAACATTTTGGCAGGGGAGGATGAGACGAGTTTCTGCATGAAATCGGCAAGATCGCTCCTGATCGGTTTATTATCTATGATTATGTCGTCTATAGCGTTCATTCTATGACCAATAAGCCATTGTTTCGTTCGAGATGCCGTTTACTTTTTGTTCCTTTGCGTTCACTATGCCCGCGACCAGGGCCTTATAATCCCTTTTTTCAAAGAGTATCTCCATATAAAGTTCGCGATAGTTGCCGTTCGTGCCGTCTATTTTAAGACATTCATTTATGCTCCGCAGTGCCTCATCGTATCTTTCTAGAGCGATATCTGTCTTTGTCTGTAAATAAAGGGTTTTGGGTTCCCTTGGAAGTCCCTGCAGGATAGCATGAGCCTCATTGTAATAATGTTCCCTGATGATCTGATCGGGCAGGCCGCTTTCAGCATACCGTATATAGAAATCCACGAGCTCAAGGGCGGCCTGTCTGTTGCCGGGTCCGGATCGATATTTTAGCTGGAGCTCTTTCATGGTGCTGTTGTATTCATCTTCGATGCTACCGACCACCCCGGCCGCAAATAGCCTTACCTCCAGATCTTCATCGTTCAAGGCTATAAGAAGGGCCCCGATGGTCTTTTTGGATCTCGCCCTTTGAAGCAGTTTAATGGCGCTCTTCTTCTTGTCCGACTGGCCTTTTATGAAGATATCGATGAAGGGCTCGATGTCGAGCTTTTGCAATATCTCGATATGTTTCGATCTTGTAGAGGCTTTGCTGAATATGGAAGGGTCCTGGACCGTAATGACGTCTTCAACCACCGAAGGGGGCCTTTTGCCCCGGATGTTTTTTTGCATAATGAAGATCAACAAGGAGGAGAATATTCCGTAGACGGGGAGAAGGAGACAGAGAAAGAAGACATACGTCATCCACAGATTGCCTCTTTTTGTTACGCCGGAGGGGACCGGTGTCAGATAATAGAAGCCCAGCCCGAAAAGGGAGGCGCTTAAAAGATGTGAAAGAAGGAACGGGATGGGCGAAAAGCCCTCCAAGCCAGATACCATCTTAAAGGCTGGCACGCAAATGATAAGACCCGCCGATATCAGAATGTAACCGAGTAGATTCTTCATTGATCAAATGTTCTCTAACCTTTTAAGGTCCAGGGTTTCAAGATCGGTCACCGTGATGGTATCTTTCAAGTCCTTCTCAGAGATCATATGCGAGAGCCCATAAGAATCGAGCCTTTCAATTATTTTCTTCGTCACTAAAGACGCATCGTCCTTGTTTGTGGTCGGAAGGATAAGGATGAGGGGGATGTCCGCATTTGGCCCTATGGCCAGGACATCGAGCTCACGAAGAGAGACCTTTATTATCGCTATCGTCGATCTGAGCATAGAAGGTTCGGTGAGACCAGGCCACTTGAACTCGACGATAGCCAATGGCAGTTTATAGGCCTTCGACCTTTTTATCTCCTCTTCGACACGTATCAGGAAATAATTGTAGTGATATAGTCCCGTTGCTTCATCCTTTATCTGTTTATTCTTAAGTCGGTTAATATTATCGATGTAGTTAAGCGACTGGGCCGCCAGCTCGCAGATTATCTTTGCGGTTTGTATGGTCGTTTCGGTCATCTTTAAAAGCGATATCTTTTCGATGCTTGCCACACCAAAGAGCTTGTTGCTCTGGTCCAGAACGGGCACCGCAAGGAGAGAGTCTCCGGCCATGTCGGAGATCTCGTTGTTTGACAAGGTCTCTCCAAAAACGATCTCCTTGATGCGACACGTCTTCATCTTCGCCGCGGCCCGTCCGATTAGGCCCTTGCCCAGCTCATACCTTTCGGGCCTTCTATGATAATCCTTCCATCCGAATTCAGTCATGAGCTTGAGGGCGTTGTTCTCGAACAGATAAAAAGATGCCTCTTCCGCTCCGATGTATCTGTTAAAACTGTTCAATTCTTTGCACCGTTCACCCTGTACCAGTCGCTACTATAGTCGGCGGTCAGGATAAATCGGTTGAAGAGAACGTTCTCGTAGGTGATGGATGCGATATCCTCTCTGCCGTCAAAATATAGTCCCGCGACGGGATCATCGAAAAGCTGGTTGTAGATGAGGTCGATGTTGAACTTTCCTGCGGTGTCGTTGGTATATTCCGCAAAGAGGTGACCGGCAGGGACGTAGGTGATACCGGACAGCTGGTTCAGAAGGCCGGCTCCCAGCAACATTCCGTGTGTAGGCGAATATCTTGCCATAAGTTCGAGAGTGTTCGTGATCTCGTTGAAATCTGGATCATACCCCAGCACGTTGGTGGAGTTGTCGAGCAGGGCATAATCAGCGTTGAAGGACCAGTGGTCGTTAACCGGGTAGTTGAACCTCGCATATGGGCCATAGACCGTGTCGTTTCCGGATTTCATGAAAGTGAAACCGGGAATAATGGCCGGCCTGCACTTATCGTAAAGCGTAAGATACGTCATTTGCAGGTCTTTATCGTCCGGATATTTGTTCGATAGCTCTTCGAAGCGATCGAACGCCTCAAAATTTTCACCCATATCGGCGAGCAGGTAGGCATAATCGGTTTTTAAGAGATCGTTATCCTGCTCTTTTTCCATAAGAGATGATATAATGAACTTGGCCTTCTTATAATCCTTCTTTGTGCTATATAGCCTGACCAAGTTCCTTTGGATGCTGGCATTTTCGGGAAAATCCCGCTCATAGATGTCGGCATATTTTTGAGCCTTCTTTAGATCGTTCATGTCGATGAGCGTCTCAATGTAGATGTTGGCTACGTCTATATTCCCGGGATCTTTGTTCAAAAGCCTCTCGAACAGGTCGTCCGATCTTTTCTTTTCGCCGAGTAGTCCGTAGATACGAGCCTCTGCGGTTCTTGTGGGGGGATCAAGAACCGTTGCTTCTATCATATCGAGCGCCGTTTTCAGCTCTTCCTTCGCCGGTCCTTTATTCGCCTGAGACCAGTATATCTCGCCTATCTTGTAATGCGGATAATAGTCATCCTTTTGCATATCGGCATATTTTCTATAATACGAGATAGCCTTTTTCTGGGCATTCCTCGACGAATGTATGTCTCCCATGTATCTAAACACCTCAGGATCGTTCGGAGTCATTGCCTCCAGCGACTGAAAGATGCCCAGCGCCTCGTTATATCCTGCCATCCACATATAACGTTCGCCGATGTTCTTAAGGATCTCTTGATCCTCGCTGAGCGAAGCCACTTTTTTCAGCTGTGCCAACGCGGCGTCCGTGTTCCGTTCCGTGTCGTAAATATCTACCAGCATCATATTATATTCTTTACTGGAGGGATATCTTGCAAGGAGGGTCGTAAGTATATCCTCTGCCTCGCCGTATCTCTTCATGTCAAAAAGCAGGGCGAGCAGTTTTTTTGTGTTTGCCCGGTCGCCGGGGTCGCTATGAAATCTGGCAAGATATATCGGAAGGAGTTTTTCGCGGTCATTGTTCCATTCATAGAGTTGAAACAGCGTTTTGTTGAAATAAGGGTCGCCGGGGTCCGAACGTAGGACGATCTCAAGATATTTGATAGCCTCTCTTTGCATCTCGTTGGCAACCATCCATTCAACATATTGTTTCTTCAATTTCCATGACGGATCCTGCTCCATCCATTTCTTGTACCAGAGGTTTGCGGACCTTTGATCCTTGAATCCGGTCTCAAAATCTATCATCTGTTGCCACAATTTGGCGTTGTTCGGGTCCCTCTCTATCTTTTCTGCAAGGACCTTTTCAACGAAGATCCTCTTTCCGTTGAGAAGGGCCAACTCCATCATGGTTTCGAGCGCATACTGATTATCTGGGTCAGCGTTGATGGTCTTTTCCAGATAGTCGGTCATTTCTTTTATGTCGCCTCTCTTTCCATAGATAGTGATTATATCGTTGACGATATCTTTCTGCTGTTTGGGTGTGGTAGCCAGCTGTGTCTTTAAGATGTCGATGGCCAGCCCGTAATCCTGATAGAGAAGGGCATAGCCGTAAAGGTCGCTCAAAATATCTCCGCCATCCTCGTCCTTGAATGAGACGCGTTCATTTAGCCTCTGGTCGTACCAGTTCTTATAACTTCCCATTGCCTTTTCAGGCCTTAAATTCCATGTATAGAAACGAACCGCTTCCTTAAAATTGGCATCAATGGGCCTGAGCTTGGTCAGTTTACTATAATACTTGTCCGCCTCATCCGACATTCCCTTGTCTTCAAGGGCCCTCGCGATAAGGCCTATGACCCGATAGTCGTTCGGGTCCTTCTGATAGAGCTCGCGCAACTGCAAAAGCGCCTTGTCATCAAGGTCGCTGTTTAGGAACATTCGGCTGGTCCGTAATTTGGACGGATGCAGGATAAAGGCGACAAGCACCACTATCAAGACGAACACTAGTATATGCCACCACTTAACTCTCATTGTTAATGTGTCTGTTTAACTGTTATTTCGACCCAGTCGAATCTGATATCCGGAAGGTCTAGGTTGAATTTTAGTTCACCGTTCTTGTCGGCCCTGATTGAACTGACTCTTTTATCAGCGGTCACCTTGAAGGTGCTGTCTGCGCTGAGACCGCCAATGACAAAGCTCAACCTTCCTATTGCACGAAGCTTGAACGAGATACCACCGTTACTCACGGCCCAATCTTTGATACTGCCCGCGGCCTTTACAAGATACGGCGCAGTTGCATGAGCGCCAGTAAGAAAGATATCGGACTCTTTACCGTTATCTAAATGGACATAAAGTGAGCCCTGATAGCGGTTAAATCCCAATACGCCCTTGGAGCGCTTCATGTCGACGTTGTTTTTCTCATTGTCAAAACGGATGGTCCGCAGAACATTGTTATTCTTGATCCTCCAGCCATTTACCCCAAGCTCTTCTATCTTTGTCGTTATCATGCCATTGACGACGCCCACATAATCCGATGCGTAGATGGGGGATACGTCCTGAGACTCTGCCCAGTCGTAAAGCGACTTTATCGAGTCAATGGAAATATCATGTTCACCGGTATAGAAGTGATAATAGATGTCTATCGCCCTGACCCTCATCGGGAATTCGGTGTTCTTATAGGTCTCCAGTGCATATTTTTGCGCGTAAAAGGGGCCTTCCCAATTTTTGGTATATAGATCTTCGTTGGCCCCGACCGTGAAGTTCTGTCGAAGCCCGTTCACATATCGAAATGGCGGGGGGACATAGAGATAGCTTGGAAACTGCCGGTCAAAACGGGTATCGCCGCCGTTCAATGCCAATATGCCATTGTCGGTCACGTATTTAAGCGCGTCATAGTCTGGACGGCAGTCGCCGGTCCAGAAGAAGGTGTTGGTCTTTTTTCCATCCGGGACGAGGTTCTCATTTATATACTTTATCGACCCGCCTATTTCATTCTCCGGAGAATATTCGTAGCCGCTTGGCTTATAGGCGACCTTTCGCTTTGCCTTGTCCCAGATAAGCGGATGGGCGATACCATGACTGGCGGCCTCGACGTTCGGCAGGCTGAACATGTTCTTTGCGATGGACCTTAGCTCTTTCGACGCCTCCTTGCCGGAGGAAAGGAAGGAACCCACTATTACCGAAACAGATGTGGGGAGCCTCACCTGTGAGAGGATTCTGTCATAGATCATCTTAGAGCTATATGTCTTGCCGTCTATCTTGCTTATGTTCTCGAGCCCGTCACCGTCGATCTGGGCGAAGAAGATGCGCGATCCGTTAATGGTCGTTACGTCAGGCTTTGGCATCTTTGTGTCGAAAACTTCCGGAAAGAATTTAAAAGGGTCTATCCACCACCGTTTTTGATAGTTGGTGAGGTTCAGGTATGACGCGTATCCGGAAAGGACGAAACCGCCCCTTGAATTTATGAATACGGCGTCGGATGTGGAGCCAGTCTCCTTCCTCTTAAGCTTCAAAAATACCTTTGCGTTCTTATCGAGCGTTTTGATGTTCATGAAGTAGGGGAGGTCGTTCTTGAACTTGCGTTCGAACTCCACCATTGCAGGGTCAATATGTACGGCCTCTATCAACATGGAGATGTCGGTCTCGTCCTGAGAGCCGGCTTCGATCCGGAAGGCCTTCTGGAAATCCCTCATGACCTCTTCCGGGATAGGCCTGAGATTCTCGTCGAATTGAAAACCGAATTGATCGATGATGATGGCCTTATATCCGTTATTCAGCTGTCTTGTGAGCCACTTTGCATAAGAGGCGGCGCCCTTCATTTTATTGTCCATGAACCAGCTGATGATGCCGGCATATTTTTTCATCTCTTCATCGGGGGGGAGGCGCCTGGTCACATCGACGTAGTCTATCGTGTAACCGATGTGGTAGAGGGGCATTGCCGCGGACTTGAATATCAGGTTGCTAGATTCGGAAACTGCTTCTTCGCCGTCAACAACGGCGAGAATGCTCCTCTTGACTTCCGATGCGAACGAGTTCACACACACGAGAGAAGATATAATCAATAAAAACAAGATCTTTGGACGAAACATGGCCTCCCATAATTACCATTTTTTTGGAAATGATGCAATGGTATATTCGTATGGAGCGGGCGTTACGGATGAAAAGCCGTGCTTCGGAGACCTATCTCTGAAATGAATGGGACAAGGCCGGCTTTTTTCAGGTCGTTCGAAATTTTTTGCACAGCTCTTTTGTTAGATAACGGATAATAGTCGAGTGCCAGTACAGGTTTGTGGAACCTTTCCATGAAATCCTGCAACAGCTTTATCTTTTCGTCGCTCCATTTTTTCTTTGTCAGCCGGTATTTTTTCGTCTTGAAGTCATACATCGTAAAAACGTCCTCCACGACCAGTGCGTCAATGGAATCGCCGACGTCATCGAGTAGAAAGAGTCCGTTGTTAAGCACTATCGTCATGTTCGGATATTTCTTTCGTATCTTTATCACCAGGTTCTTTGCCTGGTCCACCGAATCCTTGACCCCCTTTTCGCGTTGAAGGTAGGATGCAACATCGATCGTGTCGATGAATATCCCGTCAAAACCTTCCGCAAGGATATTTGGTATCATGTCATCGATGATGATCCGGTGCCATTTGGCGTCAGAGATGTTCACCCTGAACGCATTCTTCCATTCGGGGTTCTCCTCGAAAAGCATGCTCTTGTGGACGTTCGCAAAAGATCGGTCGTTCTTGTTGATCTCGCCGACGCTCAAATAGCCTACAACTGTTTCTCCGGTCTCCTTCAATGGCGGAAGCGCCGGGTGCTCGCCGCTACTTAGGATGTAAAGGTCGTATCTTGGAATAACGCCCTTTTTAAACCCAGTTCCGTAATAACAGAGCCACGACTTGACGTTTTTCATGTTGGTTCCAGCATTGGCCGAGGCCAGACCCGAGGCGCAGTAGAGCGCTATGCAGAGGGATATTATGGATAGTTTCTTCACTTTAACAGGTTGGCTATCCTTTTTACAAGGTCGGCCGAAGAGTAGGGCTTTACGACATAATCGTTGGCGCCGGCCTTCATTGCCGCCTCAATATCCTCGTTCCTTCCAAGGGCGGAGACAACGATGATAGGCACGTCCTTCAGGTCGCTGTTGGCGCGGACTATCTTTATCATTTCGATGCCGCTTACCTCCGGCATCATGATATCTACGAGCATCAGGTCGGGTTTTTCAGACATCGCCTTGAACGCGCCTTCTTTTCCGTTCTCGGCAATTATTACATCGTAACCAAGGCTTTCAAGACGAAATTTGCTGATCTCCGAAAGCATTACATCGTCCTCTGCAACAAGAATGATCTTTTTTGTCATGAACCCATCCCTTCTTTCTTGAACCATTCTACGGTCAGATTTAGACCCTCGGCCACCTTTATTCTTGGCTTGTATCCGAACACCTTCTCTATGTTCAGGGAGACAAGGGAGCTTCGAAGCTGTTCTCCTTTTATGGCGGGGCCGTGTTTCTCCTCGGTCTTTACTCCAAGGTCTTTCCGTATCATTCTGAACACGTCATTAACGTCGGTCTCTACGCCGGTGCCAACGTTATAAAGACCGGTGGTGTCAACGGATGCGGCCCTGCGATTAAGCTCCGCCACATCGCCGACATATACGTAGTCCCGGGTCTGTTTGCCGTCACCGTTGATAACAGGCGTCTCCCCCTTTAGCATTTTCTTAACGAATATCGCAACGACACCTGCCTCGCCTTTTCTGCTCTGGCGGGGGCCATAGATATTGGCATATCTAAAGGCGATATAGGGGATGCCGTATTGGACCAGATAAAAGTTCAGATATTTTTCACACGCGAGTTTTGCGACGCCGTAGGGATTCAGTGGGAACGTTTCGTGGACTTCGGTAGCCGGAAATTCATTCTGTTCGCCATATATCGCACCGCCAGATGAGGCGAATATCATCTTTTTGACACCGTGCATGCGTGCGGACTCCATCATTTTAAGGAGGCCTACGATATTGATATTGCAATCCGTGAGCGGGTCGGCGATCGACCTGCGCACATCTATCTGGGCGGCATGATGGTCGATGATGTCGGGGCGTTCCGTTTTGATTATGCCGTCTAACTTCGGCGAACAGACATCTTCACAATAGAACTTGGCCTCCGGATTTAGGTTCTCTTTATTTCCGGTGCTCAAGTTGTCCACGATCACCACATCATGGCCGTCCCTAACGTGGGCGTCCACAATGTGAGAAGCTATGAACCCGGCACCGCCGGTCACAAGTATCTTCATTTGATCCCCACCCTTGGCCCCCCTTTTTTTGTAGGGGGCATTGTACATCATACGGTCGGTCAATTGCAAGTTGTAAGGAAAATAAAGAGCGAATACCCCAATTTATAATAGACAATTGGAGATGTATGAGTATAATCCGCGCAATATTTATGGATATCAAGCATCAGCTGGAAGTGATCAGACGCGGAGCGGTGGAGCTTATCTCCGAAGAGGACATTGTAGCGAAATTAAAAAAGGGGAAACCCCTGAGGGTAAAGGCGGGCTTTGATCCCACCGCGCCCGACCTTCATTTAGGACACACGGTCCTTCTCCAGAAGATGAAGCAGATCCAGGAGCTGGGGCATCATGTTATATTTTTGATCGGCGATTTTACGGCCAAGATAGGCGACCCTTCGGGAAGATCTGAGACCAGGCCGCAGCTTTCGGACGAAGAGATAGCGAAGAACATCAAGACCTACGAATCTCAGGTCTTTAAGGTCTTAGACGAGAAGAATACCGAGGTTCGTTTCAATTCCGAGTGGCTCGGGAAGATGTCGGTCATAGAATTTGCAAGGCTTGGCGCTAAATATACCGTTGCAAGGATGCTAGAGCGCGATGATTTCAAGAAGAGGATAGAGGCCGGCACCGATATCAGTGTCTTGGAGTTCTATTATCCGTTGATGCAGGCCCAGGATTCTGTTGTTCTCAAGGCCGATATTGAGCTTGGTGGTAACGACCAGAAGTTCAATCTTCTAATGGGGCGTACTATCCAGAAGAGGTCAGATGTAGAGCCTCAGGTTGTTCTTACCATGCCGCTCCTTGTTGGCACCGACGGTGTCAAGAAGATGAGCAAGTCTTACGGGAATTATGTAGGCATCAACGAGTCGCCCAAAGAGATGTTCGGAAAGCTCATGTCGATAACGGACGAGCTTATGTGGCAATATTATGAGCTCTTAAGCGATAAGAGCTTGAACGAGATAGATGAGCTTAAAAAAGGCCATCCAAAAGCGGCAAAAGTGGCGCTTGCAAAAGAGATCATCACCCGATATCATAGTGCAAAGGATGCCGACGCGGCAGAAGAGGGCTTTGAGCGCGTCTTTGCAAAGAAAGATAATCCGGAGGATATGCCGGAGCTCGTTACGAGCACCTCGAACCTTGTAGATGTCATAGTCGAGGCAAAGCTTGCGTCGAGCAAGTCGGAAGTGCGGCGTCTCATAACTCAGGGTGGTGTGAGCGTCAACGACGAGAAGGTGGCTGACATCAATGCAACGCTTGGCGGCGGCAAAGAGTATATATTGAAGGTTGGTAAACGAAAGTTCTGCAAGATCAAGCAAAAGGGGTAAAATGGACGCAGTAAAAAGGAAAGAGTTCCTAAATCTACCGAATTATATTTCGCTCATAAGGATACTGGCCGTTCCGCTCATCGTTATCTTGATGATGTGCATTAACGATAACACGGTCCACCAGAAGTGGAACATCCTTTTAAGCTTTATCGTTGCGCTTATCTACGGAGTCGCAAGCGCTTCCGACATGGTCGATGGTTTTATCGCCAGACGCTACAAACTGGAAGGCAACTTCGGCAAGTTCTTCGATCCCTTGGCAGACAAGCTTCTGAGCCTTGCCGCCATGATCATGCTCATCCCTCTCCACAGGATACCGGCATGGCTTGTTGTTCTTCTGCTTGTAAGAGAGATCGTTATTACCATGCTCCGGGGAGTGGCGGTCAACGAGCGGATAGTGATACCGGCGAGCAAATGGGGAAAATATAAGAACGCCTTCGGCAGTTTTGGCGTGGCATTCTTGATACTTCATTACAGTCACTTCGGAATTAACTGGTTGCTCGTTGGGTGGGTCCTGTTCCTTGTGTCAGCGACGTTCTCGATAGGTTCCAGCGTTCATTATATTCATAGATTTATAGAAGAGTTGTCTAAGAAGAACTCATGATGGCTAGAATAAAGATATGCAAATTTGAAGGATGTCACAACGCGCAGACGACTGCGGGCTACTGCAGGGTTCACTATCTCAAGAACTGGAAGACGATAAAGAAGGATCAGCAGGAACGCGCGGCGAAGCGCCTCAACCGTTACATCGAGGCCATTTGCAAGAAGCACCCCAAGAGATATATCGAGGTCATCAAGGACGACATCAACAATGATCGCATCAAAAAGTCCGACGATTCATCCGAGGAGCTCAACGACCTCTACAGGCTCTTCAACGAACCCACCTACGAAGAGGATATAGAGCGCCTCATCAAGGACCTGAAGATAGAGAAGAACTACTAGCAGGCGTGTCATTCCCACGGAAGCGGGAATCTAGATTGTCTAAACGGGGTCCACGCGTTTGCGGGGACGACATATCTACACATCTACAGTCTTCTGTTGCCCGTGGCCGATGGCCTTTTTAAGCGGCTTCAAAAGAGCCATCATGACGATACCTGTGGCAAAGCACATGACAGCTATCATGCCAAAGAAGCGGTCCTTGGGCATTTTTTCGTAGAAAGAGCCAATATATCCGCAGAAGAGCTGACCCATCGACCACGACATCATCCAGACACCCATGATAGTTGAGACCAGCCTTGCCGGTGCCAGCTTGGTGACAAGTGAAAGACCTATAGGCGATAGATAGACCTCGGATAGGGTCAATATGGACGTCGATATTGCCAGCCACCAGAGGCTTGCCATGCCCGTCCTGTTGAATTCCCAGACACCGGGTATCAGCACAAGGAACGATGCGCCTATCATGAAACAGGCCATCGCCATTTTCCCGATGCTTGATGGCTCCTTTTTGCGCCTGTCCTGCCATCCCCAAAACCAGGTGATTAGAGGAATAAACGCAATTATCATTATAGGGTTAAAGTTCTGGAACCATGTTGCGGGCATCAGCCATCCGAAGATATGGCGGTCGGTGTTGGAATCGACCCAGACGGCAAGCGTGTTCCCTTGCTGTTCATATGCGCCCCAGTAGACCACGTTGAGGAGGCAGAGGGCAAAAAGAGCAAAGAGCTTTGAATAATCTTCGGGTGATAATTTCTTTGATTCGACCGGAGCGGCAGCTTCCTTCTTCTTTGTGACAAGGTCGGTGGCAAGATATTTTTGCCCCCAGATATACACGATAAGACCGAGAATAAGTCCGATACCGGCCGACATGAATCCGTATTTCCAGCCGTAGACCTCGCCTAACGTTCCGCAGATAAGAGGTGACAATATGGCGCCGACATTTATACCCATGTAGAAGATATTGAAGGCCCTGTCGCGCCTGTGGTCACCCGGTTCGTAAAGCGTTCCGACCTGGGTAGAGACGTTCGGCTTGAAAAGTCCGGTTCCGAGCGCCATAAGCGCAAGTCCTAGGTAGAAGAGGGAAGGTACCATCAGGACGAATTCACCTGCGGCCATGATGGATGCGCCGATGATGACGGTCTTCTTCTGTCCGATTATCTTATCGGCTATCAATCCTCCAAAGAAGGGGATGAAATATGCGGCGGAGGTGTAAAGGCCGTATACGTAAGAAGCCTTTTCCTGCGCGAACATCAGCTGCTTCATCATATAATAGATGAGTATGCAACGCATCCCGTAATAACAGAAGCGCTCCCACATTTCCGAGAAGAAGAGTATATAAAGACCTTTGGGATGACCGAACCATTCTCCGTGATGAGCTACCGAGGGTGCTGTCGCCATTTTTGGCTCCTTTCGTTTGTTGAACCTCAATTAACAAAAATCACGCCAATGTCAAAAAGATATTGATATTTTATCGGAAAAGCGGTTAACAGGTCAGTAGGGTGGCAAGTTCGCAGGTTGTGGAGCCTGCTAACATGGCAAACTTGATAACCTACAAAAGGAGGAAGAGCATGGCGGAGTTCCAACCTTTCGTACCGAGTGAAAAGAGTATACCGGAGTTCTCTGTCAGGGCGGTCATATTAGGAGTTGTCTTTGGCATCATCTTTGGTGCCTCAACCGTCTATCTGGCGCTTCGCGCCGGTCTCACAGTCTCAGCATCCATCCCCATCGCAGTCCTCGCAATCGCGGTCTTTAAGAAGTTAGGGCGTTCGACCATTCTCGAGAACAATATGGTCCAGACGATAGGTTCCGCGGGCGAATCGATAGCGGCCGGTGTTGTATTCACCATTCCGGCTCTGACGTTCCTCTCAGGAGGTGATGCATATTTCAAGTATTTCCAGATATGCACCCTTGCCCTTGTGGGTGGTATTTTAGGCATCCTTTTTATGATACCGCTTCGTCGGGCTCTCATTGTTAAGGAACATGCAACGCTTCCGTATCCTGAAGGTACAGCCTGCGCCGATGTTCTCATCGCGGGTGAAAAGGGGGGCAATCTCGCAAAGATGGTCTTTTCCGGGGTCTGGGTCGCCGTCATATATAAGATCCTCATGAGCATCTTCGGCCTCTGGAAGGACGTCCCTGCGTATTCCATGTCTAGGACGAGCCAGTTTCCCAATGCAACCATCATGTCGGAGATCACGCCGGAATATTTGGGCGTCGGTTACATCATCGGACCTTTGGGTTCCGCAAGGATCGTTGCAGGAAGTATACTTTCATGGATGGTCTTGATACCGCTCGTCACCATTTTCGGTGACCAGCTGACGTTGTCGCTCCTTCCCGGATGGAAGGATATGCTCATCTCCCAGATGTCTCCAATGGAGATATATAAAGGATATGTCCGTTACATCGGTGCCGGCGCGGTTGCCGCGGGCGGCCTTTTCACGCTGATACGAACGATTCCGACCATCGTGCACGCGTTCAGAGAGGGTTTTAAAGGATTCAAGGAAATGGGAAAAGGGGTGATCCGTTCGCGTGTTGAGAGCGATATTCCAATGGTATGGGTAGTAGTGGGTTCACTGGCCCTCGCCTTTGTCATTTCAGTTCTCCCGCAATTTCCCGGCAAGTTTCCTAACACGCTTGTAATGTCGTTTTTGATAATAATCTTCGGCTTCTTTTTTGTCACGGTAAGCAGCCGCGTAGTCGGCATCATCGGTTCTTCCAATAACCCGGTCTCCGGCATGACGATAGCGGCCCTCATGGCAACGTGTCTGATATTTGTCTCCATCGGTTGGAAGGGCGATGCGTATCAGGCCATCGCTTTAATGGTCGGCGCCACTGTCTGTATCGCGGCTTGCAACGCCGGCGCTACCAGTCAGGACCTAAAAACAGGCTATCTTGTCGGTGCAACCCCATACAAGCAGCAGATAGGTCTTGTGATAGGCGTGCTTGCTTCGTCATTTGTCGTTGCGCTAACGCTCTTTGCGCTTCACACATCACCTTACGGCCCCATCGGTTCCGAGAGGCTCTCCGCACCTCAGGCGACCCTGATGGCAACGCTTATAAAGGGTCTTCTTGCTCAGGAACTTCCATGGGGACTGGTGCTCTCAGGCTTTATGATCTCTTCGGTCATGGAGCTAATGGGTGTACGTTCACTGGCAGTTGCGGTTGGTATATATCTTCCCATCGCCACCACCTTCCCGATATTCATAGGCGGTCTAATGAACGCCCTTGTTTCATGGGCGACAAAGAAGAAGGAGGAGGAGGGTGAGGTTTCGAGCGGCATGCTCTATTCGACAGGTCTTGTCGCAGGAGGGTGCGTAGCCGGTATTCTTATCGCTGTCGTTGCCGGTGTTGCTAACGGTTCTATAGCTAAGGCGCTCAATTTTGGAGAGAAGCTCAATATCATAGGCGGGCTGGGGCCTATGGCAGATGTGGTTTCCGTTGCGGCGTTCGCGATACTTTGCATACTCTTAATAAAAGCGGCTGTTAAGAAGACGGTCAAATAGGCTATTGCCAAAGAAGTACACTACTGTCGCCAACCGGCACGTAAGTAGCCGTAAGCGTCGTTTAATAATCAATTGGGTCATTCAACCCCTGCGCACCGGCTCCTTACGGGCTGGCGCGGGGGTGTTTAAAAGTTGCTCACCACAAGTCGAAAACCCAAAAACCCACAAGACGCCTCTGAAAATAGAAGACCCGAATTCAACCGTCAAGTGCAACACTCTGATTTGTAGACCTCGTTTGGAGTCATGAAATTTAAGCATTTTCGAGGTCTGTTGTTAAGCCAATTTTCAATATTTTTTATCTGTTCATCTGACACCTTTGTAAAGTTTGTTTTCTTTGGGAGAAACCATCTGACGATGCCGATAGTGTTTTCGACAGTACCTTTTTCCCAGCTACGATACGGATTGCAAAAATACGATTTTGTGCCGACATGATTATTTATCATAACGTGACAAATGTTCTCCGTACCGTTGTCGTAGGTAATTGTTCGTTTCATCGACTTGGGTTTTCTCGATAGACGTCGAATGATAGTCCCCCGCACTTCTTTGGCGCCTTTTCGTTCGATCTTATCGATCATGGATAATCTGGTTTTGCGTTCGGTCATAATATGCAAAGCCGCTTTGCTCTGTCTTGAAACAGCGGTGGACTGCGCCCTTATAGTTGGACAGTTTGGGGCTGAATATTAGGACAGCCTGACTGGCCGTTGTTTTGGTTTATTGCAGTTTCCTTATC
>PCWZ01000016.1 GCA_002796305.1 Deltaproteobacteria bacterium CG11_big_fil_rev_8_21_14_0_20_49_13 | reverse complement strand
CGTTGTTATTAAATTATAGGCGCGTTGTCAATACCGAATTACCGAAGCCTGACCCCGTTTATTCGTTTATTCGACCATCTCTTGATTTGACATCGCCCCCGCCACATTGGCCGCGAGGAAAAGGAACAACACAGTTAATATTATAAGTTTTTCATGGTCTTTATTTAAATTTGTATTCCCTCAATATTCCATCTGCCAAAAAGGCTCTATCACCAATTGTAAACGGATATGGTGTATTGAATGAAGCGGTCCTATGTGTAGCAACCACCCTTGTCAGGTCATCTGAAAGGACCATGAACCCATCGCTTGATTTTAAACGTACCTTCCCGGCTATTTTACCTAATCCCGTTGATAACACGGGCATTTTACTTATGACCGAGAGCTTCCCATTATCAAAAACTCCCATCATCGTCTCTTTTTGCTCGGTTCTTAGCGCAATTATTATTCTTTTGTCCTTAACTGTCGCTCCTAATACGTCGCCTTCGGATATTTTTATGAAATCAACTCCGCTTGGGTCTACGAATATGATACCATCATTTGCCGCAAAGTATGCCCTATCACCTACAGACCCTGCGCTTACAATTCTTGATGGATTGACATCGTATTCATTTACTACCTTTGGCCTCATTGGGTCATTAAGGCTGATATAAAATATCTTTCCCTCATTTGAATAGACATAAAATCCATCGCTATGACCTACTAGTCTATCGACTGAATAACCCAGGAACATTGTTGTGTAAGGCTGTGCTGGGATACCGCTATAATCTTCTTGGGTCGCGAAAAGGCTGATAGGAGACAACCCGCCGCCCGACACCAAAACATTATTTACGATCTCTACATCCCCGTTCGAGGAGCCTGTATAAAATTCACCTATAATTATGGGATTGCGATCTAGAATGGAATTACTGTTATAAATAGTCAATTTTTGGTCCCATTTCACCTTATCTTCAAACGTCCACTGCTCCTCCACCAGATAGTCCCTGTCGGTATAGACAACATTATTCATCTCAATGCTGGTATCCATAATCTCTAAGTTATCTCTTAGGCCACTAACTTCAAATTCAACAACATTGCTGTATGGAGAATCTCCTAAACCTGACCTGACCCGCATTCTGGCATAATATGTTCCCTCTCTCATCCCCTCCATCATATCCCTGTGTGGCATAAATGCCTGATTTGCAACTTCCTGGTCAGCAAGCCTGTAATTCACTATCAACCCCTCTTTATCAAAGTTGGCATTTTGACTGATCTCAATAAAAACCTTACCGTTTTTGTTATTTGGTGTTGAAAACGAAAAAGTAGGTATTTTTAAGCTGTACCGATCTAGATATTTGAAAGACAGATCTGGTGCGGCGGACATTTCATCGACTATTATCTCCCTTACCGCCGGATTTCTTGCGGTCAAACCGTCTTTGCCCATATTAAATTCTACAATATACCGCCCATTGACCGAAAACTTGTGACTTATCGAACATTTATTTGATTCGGATATAATGCTTCCTACCACCGCATTGATAACTTTGAAGCCGCATGAGACACCTTCTTCCTTTTTGCCAACGAACTTTATTTCTGTCCCGGCAGTAATGTATTGGTTTTGTGATGGTTCGACGATTTCTGGGATCAGTCTATGCTCTTTCAAATTATAAAGTTCCCATGCCATCCTAATGTCCGGGAGTCCTCCTATCGTACCAGGATAGGCCGCAAAATTTTGCGGCTGCGCAGAAGTACTTATTAAGCTTCTCATTTCCCTCGGTGATATAAATCTATCTGTCGCCTTGGCCATCGATTGAATCGAGGCCGCTACACCGGCAACTATCGGGCTTGCCGAAGATGTACCAGCAAAATCAGCTGTATAAAAATTATTCTCTGTTAGATGATAAAGATCTCCATAGCCGGTAGTTGTCACTGCCGCACCATAACCCATGACGTCCACTCTTGAACCGTTATTGGAAAAATCAAGTCTTCCTAAATGTTCTTGTCTTTGGTAATTATTGCGCGGTGGAGCTCCAGCACCAACCATAATGGCACCGCTATCCTGAAATGTCCTATCAAAGATCCTTTCATAAACGGGGTGGTCTAAATTCTCATCGCCATTCCCAGCCGCTTCCACAACAATGATCCCGCGTGAAGTCACCTCTTTAATGGCATCAAAATTAATTGGAAAATATTCCATTGGGACATAGCCCTGCTGCCTCGGGCCCTTGTTTGGCCCGCCCGCATGCATCTCCAGAAGGATCACGTCGCCAGCCTCCAATTTAGTGGCGGCAAAAAGGATATATTCAGCAACTGTAGGATACTTTGAACTGTCTACAGACACGGTTACGGCCTTTGCCTTTGGAACGATACCTGTAATCCCAAATCCGTTGTCTGCTCCTATCATCACGCCAAGCACGGCCGTCCCATGATCTACATAGGAACTATTGACTCCATATATATATTCAAGATTATCCTTATAGTCATCGTGTCTTGCCTCCCAGCCCCATTCAATATCGGCTATCGTTACATTCTCTCCCGTCCCTCCTGGCACCATCCATGCAAACATGGCATCTACTCCTCTTGGGGACGGGAAAAGATGATCTTGCAGACTGGTCCAATCCTTTACATCTTGCGAACTATTTAATGCCTGATCCTCGGGATTCTGCGAATGCCTTATCACTGCAAGCTCATAGTGTGGTTCGATATATGCGTATTCAACGGTTGGATCCTTTTGAAATTTTCGAATAGTCTCCTTAGCCTCAATAGCATTCTTTGTTTCATAAACATGCACCCTGTCAAAAGGATTAACAACCATCTCTTTTCTGAACCCAACTATGCTTATTGGAAGCCTTGAGGGCTGTGAAAGCGGCCTTTCTGTCATTGCCTTTGCAGACAACGCAATGGAGGCTGTCCCTTCCTTCATTTTTACAACAATTGTCTCGGCAAAAATTAAATTGGCGGATAGGATCGATAAAAATAGAGCGGTAAACAGCATCAAAGCCATCTTTTTCATAGCACTCTACTTATCGGCAAGGACGCTAAAAAAGTTGCTATAAATTTGGTGGCTTCGCTGCGGCAAGCATGTCCTGAGCGTAGTCGAAGGGCTCGTTCAGCCCCCAAATTTTAAAGCCACAACAGGTTTTACTTCCTCATACGGCAAACACCTCATCGCTCGCTTCACTTTCGTTACGCTCGCGAACGCCAGCAGCTTCACGGACAGTTGGTCACTCGCTTACCTCTAATGATAAACTCATTAAGAAGTTGTGCGCGTGTTTTGAAGGGGCGGGGAAGGTGAGAGAGCGACGTCGCGGAGGGCACGGCATCGGCAGCCATTCCATAAACGCCGTGCCTGAGCGCCGAGACGCCGACTTCGCGGCGTTTGAGCGAAGGCGGACATCGGTCGTTCGAACATCTTACCCGTCCCTTCAAAACCGGTCGCATATTGGACAATATGTCAAATCGCGGGCCGTTCGATTATTCATTTAACTCTTGATTTCTTTGTAATTACATGCGAAAGACAAAATTGTTTCACGTGAAACAATTTTGGGGGCTCAATTGGCAGAGATCATAGCAATTTGTAATCAGAAGGGCGGGGTAGGGAAGACGACGACCGCCATCAATCTTGCCGCAAGCCTTGCGGCGGCCGAAAAGAAAACCCTCTTGATAGATCTTGACCCCCAGGGGAATGCCTGTAGCGGTCTGGGCGTAAACAAGAGAAATGTTAAAAAGGGGATATATCAGGTGCTTCTTGGTGAAGCCAAACCGGAAGATGCCATTATCCACACCTCCCTCCAATGCCTCAAGCTTATCCCTTCCAATGCAGATCTTGTAGGGGCAGAATATGAACTCTTGGATATTGTTTCACGTGAAACAATCTTAAAAAGAGCAATAGAATCAATATCTTTGAAGTTTGATTACGTTATTATGGACTGCGGGCCCACATTAGGACTTTTAACGCTAAACGCCATGGTTGCAGCTAATTCCATATTAATTCCGGTACAATGCGAGTATTATGCAATGGAAGGCGTAGCAGACCTTACAAATACTATAAATCTTGTGAAAACCAGGCTTAATCCGACCCTCAAAGTAAAAGGCATCGTCCTTACCATGTATGACGCCAGAAATTCGCTCTCAAAGATGGTCGCCGACGAAATAAAGAAGCATTTCAAAGAGACCGTATTTCAGGTCATTGTCCCAAGAAATGTGAAGCTCGCGGAAGCCCCGTCTTACGGTAAACCTGTCATCCTTTACGATATTCGTTCGAAAGGTGCCGAGGCATATTTTGAGCTAGCAAAAGAACTTTTAATGAAAGACGTGCTTGCCTCAGACGAGGTAAGACAAAATGCACTGAAGCCCCTCGACCGTGGCCCGGGGCAAGGAGAAAATGAATGCAACAGCGTAAAGCCTTAGGACGCGGACTAGACGCCCTTATCCCGGCCGGCGTCAATATTGCGGATGAGGCGTCTATCTTAATGCCAAAGCCCGTGTCAATGCCAACGGGTGAGAGAATGAGGACCGCTACTGTTGATTCAATAATACCGAACAGGCTTCAGCCCAGAAAATATTTTGACGAGGGAAAGATCAGAGAGCTCTCTTCATCAATTAAAGAACAGGGAATAATTCAGCCGCTCATCGTCACTCAAGCCTCTACCGGAAAATATGAGCTCATCGCCGGTGAACGCAGATTACGCGCCGCTAAGATGGCTGGCCTTACGGAAGTACCAATTGTCATCAAAAATGTCGACACCGAAGGAATGCTTGAGCTCTCCATCATCGAGAATATCCAGCGTGAAGACCTGAACCCGATAGAAGAGGCCGTTGCATTTCAGGAGCTTATCGATCAATTCAATTATACTCAAGAAGAGGCCTCGACCCGACTTGGAAAATCCCGGACCGCCGTCGCAAATTCGCTGAGGCTTCTGAACCTTCCCAAGGTCATACAAGATGATATCGCAACCGGACGGATGACGTCCGGCCATGCACGAGCGCTTCTTTCCATAAACAACCTTCAGGAACAGCTAAAAATGCGAGAGCGGATACTTAATGCTGCGCTAACGGTAAGGGACGTGGAAAAAATGATCCAGAACATCAAGCCGCAGGCCTCTAGGTATTCCACGCGGGCCGCTCCATTATCGCCGCAGATGAAATTCGTCTCCGATGAAATAACGAAGAGACTTGCAACAAAGATAAGGCTTGAACCGGACAAGGAAAAGAAGGGTGGACGTATCGTAATAGAATACTATACGCTTCAGGACCTTGACAGGATCTATAGCTTAATAATAACAAAATAACTGTTCCGGTTAAAACGAGGAAGAAAATTATGTTCAAGGGTCGTACAGAAAAGGGCACAAGGGTAGATCAGGTGAACGGCCTGCTAGATAAGGGCTGCAGTTTTGAAGGCAAGCTTACCTTCGACGGCACGGTCCAGATCAACGGCAACTTTCAGGGCGAGGTTTATTCCGATGGCACGCTCATCATCGGTAACGACGCCCACGTCGATGGCGGGGTCTTTGTTGACACTCTCATCGTCTATGGAAGCGTTCAGGGAAATATCGAGGCAAAGTCCCGCATCGAAATGCATGTTCCCGCAAACGTTGTGGCCGACATCAAGACCAAGACCATTTCAATAGAAGATGGCGTAACATTCCAGGGCAAATGCCAGATGGATAAAGCGGAAACGACAAGGACCTCTATCCGAGCCTCGATATCAAACGAAAAACAGGAAACCGGTGATAACGCTGAGCGGGACGATAACGTCTTTATAATGTAATGGAGATACATTTACTACCCGATAAAACCTCGTTCATTCAACTTGGAACGTTCCTTGCTGTCCTCGTTGCGCTCAAATTTCTGATCTTTAATCCTTTAATAAAGATCATTAAGGCGCGAAAGGACCGTACCGAAAAGCTCCTCGCCGAGGCAAAGGCCCTTGAGAGCAGAATAAGAGAGGCCTCGCTCGAATATAATGAAGGCCTCACAAAAGCGAAGGATGAAGCTTCAAAAAAGGCCGACAAGATAAAGGCCTTGGGTCTTAAGGAAGAGGCCGCGATCAAGGCAAAGGCAAGGGAAGAGTCGATGGGTTTGATAAATGCCGCAAGGGAGAAGATAGAGGCCACCAAGAACAAGGCGATGGTCGATCTCAGAAAAGACATCCCTTTAATAGCGGAAGAGATAATAAAAAAGATCAATGGTTGAGACATTTAAAATTATAAATTTCATTATATTCCTTGGGGCCCTTTTCTTTTTGCTTAAGAAGCCCGTAAAGGACTTCTTTGCCTCAAGACATAGCACGCTAAGCGAACTCATACTTGTCGCCCAAAGGACCTACGACACCTCCCACATGGAGATGGAGAAGCTTCGCCCGCTCGTCGGCGGATTGAAGGCCGAGTCGGAAAAAATAATGAGCGCGGCCATCGAAGAGGCAGAGTCTGAAAGGGCGCGCATGATGAACACCGTAAAAACATATGCCGATCAGATAAAAAAGGACGCATCCTCTTTTATAGATCACGCGACAAATAAAGCGATAAGAGAGATAAGGCTCGGCACGGCTCATTCTATATTCGATGTAGTAAAAAAAGAGCTTTCAAGTTCACCCCCTGAGAACAAAAAGGCGGTGGTCGAAAGGTCTATTAAAGAGATCGGCGCTAACACATGAGAGATCAGACCATAGCCAATAGATACGCACTTGGGCTCATCAAGGCCGCAAAGGAAGATGGGGCCGTTGAAAAGGTTCGTGAAGGCCTCCTTTTGCTGGGGGATGTGATCAGAAAGAACAAGGGCGTTTTGAACTGGCTCACCGACGAAAGCGCGACTAGAGATAATAGATTCAAGTTCATCGATGAGGTCTGTAACGCGCTTAACGTTCATAAATATGTAACGAACATTCTAAAGCTCCTTGTGGACAAGGAGAGGGTCCGCTTCTTTTATCATATAATGGATATCTATAACGACATGGCCGACGATGTCCTTTCCATAAAACGCGGGATTTTTACGCTTTCTGACGGGTCTGACGCCGACAATATAAAAAATGAACTTGAAAACTTGTTTTCAAAGAAATTAAATAAAAGAGTAAAACTAAAAGAGACCTCCGACGCAAGAACGATCGGCGGCATAATGGTCAACATATCTAACGTTATCTACGATGCGACCGTTAAAAGAACCTTAGATGAAATGAAGGAGAAAATATGTCAATAAGGGCCGATGAAATATCAAAGATAATCTCGAACCATATTAAAGATTTCGGACGGGAGGTGGTGCCGGAGGAGGTTGGTTATATACTTTCGGTCGGCGACGGTATCGCGCGCGCCTACGGCCTCAACAACGTGATGCTTGGCGAGCTCATTCTCTTCCCCCACAATATTATCGGTATAGCTCTTAACCTCGAAGAGGATTCGGTCGGTATCGCTATCATGGGCGAAGATGTGGAGCTTAGAGAGGGCGATGTTGTAAAAAGAACCGGGCGAATCGCAGAAGTACCGGTAGGCGACAAGGTGGTTGGAAGGGTGGTAGATGCGCTCGGAAGGCCGATAGACGGCCTCGGGGCTATAGAAACAAATGAGATGCGCAAAATTGAGCTGGTGGCTCCCGGCATCGTCCAGAGACAACCGGTCAAAGAACCCCTTCAGACCGGCATCAAGGCGATAGACGCAATGACGCCCATTGGCCGCGGCCAGCGCGAACTGATAATCGGCGACCGTCAGATAGGGAAAACGGCAATAGCGATAGACACCATCATAAACCAGAAGGGCGGCGATGTTTTCTGTATCTACGTCGCGATCGGGCAGAAGCTCTCAACCGTTGCAAGGGTGGTCGACAAGCTAAAGACCCACGGGGCCATGGAATATACAACGGTTGTAGCCGCTAACGCCAGCGACCCGGCGCCACTTCAATATCTTGCGGCCTATTCCGGCTGTACAATGGGCGAACATTTCCGCGATACAAAGAGACACGCGCTCATCGTCTATGACGATCTCTCTAAACATGCGGTAGCCTATAGACAATTATCGCTTCTTTTAAGAAGGCCCCCGGGGCGCGAGGCTTACCCCGGCGACATCTTCTATTTACACTCACGACTTTTGGAACGCTCCGCAAAGATGGCCGATAAATACGGTGGCGGTTCGCTGACAGCCCTTCCCATAATTGAAACACAGGCGGGTGATGTTACATCTTACATCCCTACGAACGTCATCTCGATCACCGACGGGCAGATATATCTTGAAACGGATCTCTTCTATGCCGGCGTCAGACCGGCCATTAACGCCGGGCTCTCCGTCTCGCGCGTCGGCGGAAATGCGCAGATAAAGGCAATGAAACAAGTGGCAGGCATGCTCCGCTTAGAGCTCGCGCAATACAGAGAGCTTGCCGCATTCGCCCAGTTCGGGGCCGAGCTCGACATGGCCACAAAGAACCAGTTAAGTAGAGGCGAAAGGCTTACCGAGCTTCTCCTGCAGGGACAATATAGACCAATGAACGTCGCCATGCAGGTTATAGAAATCTATGCGGCAACGGCCGGATATCTCGACGGATATCCTACGGAAAAGATAAAACATTATCTGGAAAAACTTGAATGGGCGTTCACCAACAAGCATCATGATATCATTAATGACCTCTTGAATAAAAAGACGCTCGACGATGCAATGAAAAAGAGCATCAACGCCGTTCTGGATGAATTAAAAAAGGAATTCTAGTAGATGGCAACGCTTAAATCCATAAGAAAGCGGATAATTTCGACGCAGAGCACTAAAAAGCTGACCCACGCGATGAAGATGATAGCCTCTTCCCGCATGAGAAAGGCACAGCAAAGGGTCTGCACTGCAAGGGCCTATAATAAAGAGCTGAGGCGTATCCTTTTGGAGATAGTAAAAGAACAAAAAGAGATCTCTTCTTTTCTGTTAAACCCACAGGAAGATGAGAAGGGGATAGTTAATATATTCGTCATAAGCTCGGACAGGGGACTTTGCGGCACGTTCAACGAGCATCTGTTAAAAAAGGTCCGGGCCACGCTTGATAAAAGATACCGAATATTCGTCATTGGTAAAAAGGGGCGTGATTTTTTCCGGCGAAACGGGATCGAAATAGAAAAGGTCTGTGCGCAACCGGACCTTTCAAAGGAGATGAACCTAGCCATTGAAAGATATCGAAAGGGAGAAATAGACGAGGCCTACATCGCCTACAATAAGTTCCAAAGCTTAGGCTCTATCGAACCCTCTATTGAAAGGATATTGCCCGTTGACCTTGGCGATTTTATGCCGGTGCTTTCCGTAGATCATATTTGCGAACCGGGCGCCGAAGAGGTAATAGAGCGGGCTATCAAAAGGACGATGGAAACGGGTTTTCTGCTTGCGTATCTGGAATCAAGCGCCGCTGAGCTTTCCGCTAGGATGATAGCAATGGAAATGGCCACAAAGAACGCCGATGACCTTATAATATCGCTGACACAGGTTTACAACAAGGCCCGTCAGGCGACAATTACAAGAGATCTTATCGATATAGTCGGCGGGGCAGAGGCCTTAAAACGATGATCGGAGAAATTATATGGAAACAAATGCATTGGGAAAAGTCGTTCAGGCAATAGGACCCGTGGTAGATGTCAGGTTCCCGGACAGTGCAGACCTTCCTGAGATATACACGGCCCTTAAGATAACCAACCCGTCCATCAACAACAAGCCTTTGAACCTTGTGGTCGAAGTGGCTCAACATATTGGTGAGAATACGGTAAGGACCATTGCCATGGACGCGACCGACGGCCTTGTTCGCGGCATGGATGTGGTCAATACCGGCGAACCTATTCAGATGCCGGTCGGAAAAGAGGTCTTGGGCCGAGTTATAAATGTCATCGGCGAGCCGGTCGATGAATGCGGCCCTATAAATGCAAAGAAATTTTATCCAATTCACAGGTCTCCCCCGTCATTTGAAGAGCAGGCGATATCGCTTGAGATGTTCGAAACCGGCATCAAGGTCATCGACCTTTTGGCCCCTTACTTAAAAGGCGGGAAAATAGGCCTCTTCGGCGGCGCAGGAGTTGGAAAGACCGTTCTATTGATGGAGATGATACACAACGTCGCCGTACATCACGGCGGATATTCGGTCTTTGCCGGAGTGGGGGAGAGGACCCGCGAAGGGAACGATCTCTGGTTGGAGATGAAAGAGTCCGGCGTTATCGATAAGGCCGGCCTTGTCTATGGACAGATGACCGAACCCCCCGGAGCGCGCGCAAGAGTTGCCCTATCTGCGCTCGCGGTCGCTGAATATTTCAGGGATGAAGAGAGGCAGGACGTTCTTCTCTTCATAGACAACATCTTCCGATTCACCCAGGCCGGCAACGAGGTCTCGACGCTTTTAGGAAGAATGCCTTCTGCCGTTGGTTACCAGCCAACGCTTGCCACCGAAATGGGAGAGTTGCAGGAGCGTATCACCTCCACAAGGAACGGCTCAATTACTTCCGTTCAGGCCATCTATGTCCCTGCCGACGATCTGACCGATCCGGCACCAGCAACGACATTTGCCCATCTTGATGCCACAACTGTTCTTTCAAGGAACCTGATGTCGCTCGGCATCTATCCGGCGGTCGATCCCCTCGATTCAACCTCCAGAATTTTGGCCCCCGACATCCTCGGTGAGGAACACTATAAAGTGGCAAGAGATGTTCAAAAAATATTACAGAGATACAAGGACCTTCAGGATATCATCGCGATCCTCGGCATGGATGAGCTATCGGACGAGGATAAACTTATTGTCGGAAGGGCAAGAAGGATACAAAAGTTCTTTTCCCAGCCGTTCTTTTCCGCCGCTCAGTTCACCGGCAACGCGGGGAAATATGTACAACTTGCGGACACAATAAGAAGCTTTAAGGAGATATGCGAGGGGAAACACGACGCGCTCCCCGAACAGGCGTTCTACATGGTGGGGAGCATCGAAGAGGCGATAGAAAAGTCAAAGAATATCTCTAACTGATATGATATTAAAGATACTGACCAGCGAAAAAGAGATCGTTAATAAGAAGGTAGACCGCGTAACTCTGCCCGGCGTGGTCGGCGAGATGGAGATACTTCCCGGTCATGCAAAACTTGTAAGTATATTGAAAGAGGGTGACGTTTGGTTCGCCGCCCATCCCGACAATGAAAAAGTACCCATTAGATCCGGTCTTGTAGAAGTTGCGGACAACACTGTAATAGCGCTCATCGAATAAAAGGCACCTCTAAAAACCTACTTACTCTGTCATTGCGAGCCCCGAAGGGGCGCGGCAATCTCCCGCAAACACTTGATTTATGGAGATTGCTTCGTCG
>PCWZ01000015.1:12977-13119 GCA_002796305.1 Deltaproteobacteria bacterium CG11_big_fil_rev_8_21_14_0_20_49_13 | reverse complement strand
TGGGGGATTATAACATGGTTACCTCATTCATGGTATATTCAACGGATACTTGTGGGTAATTGAAAGGTTCGCTGGGCGCTTACAGTGTTCCGTCAGATTATTACTTGGCAGACGAACCGGCCATCCATGACCGCATCTGGAT
>PCWZ01000015.1:0-12957 GCA_002796305.1 Deltaproteobacteria bacterium CG11_big_fil_rev_8_21_14_0_20_49_13 | reverse complement strand
GCAGGCTAAAGGCAAAGGGAAAGGGCGAAGCGCTTATCATATTTGACGAGATCCAGAAGATAGAAGGCTGGTCTGAAACTGTAAAGCGCCTGTGGGACGAGGATAAGATAAAAGATATTTCGTTAAAGGTCTTTCTTTTGGGTTCGTCTCCTCTATTGGTCCAGACAGGTCTTACAGAAAGTCTTGCCGGAAGGTTCGAAATAATAAGGATACCCCACTGGTCATTCAAAGAGATGAGCGAAGCGTTTGGCTGGTCTTTGGATAAATTCATATATTTTGGAGGATATCCCGGCTCCGCATCGCTCACTGACGATGAAATAAGATGGAAAAAATACATAAATGATTCTCTCATCGAAACGACCATTTCCAAGGACATTTTACTGATGAAAAGAATAGACAAACCTTCGCTATTTAGGAGACTTTTTCACCTGGCCTGCTCCTACTCGGGACAGATACTTTCATATCAAAAAATGCTGGGCCAGCTTCAAGACGCCGGGAATACAACAACGCTCGCCCACTATCTTGAGCTTCTCGGACAAATAGGCCTGATATGCGGACTAGAAAAATATGCATCACAAGGCGTTCGCAGAAGAGGCTCAAGTCCCAAGTTTCAGGTATTTAACAATGCGCTAATGTCCGCTTCTTCACAGACAACGTTTGAAGATTCTAAGATCGAAAGAGATATATGGGGAAGGCTGGTCGAATCGGCGGTTGGAGCCCATCTTTTGAACTCTTTTATGGGAAACATTGAAACAGTACACTACTGGCGGGAGCGGGGAAGCGGGGTCGATTTTGTGATCTCTAATGATAAAAAAATAATCGGTATTGAAGTGAAAAGTGGACGCAGAAAAGAGAGCACGTCCGGAATGGGCGAGTTTCAAAAGAGATTCAAACCCATGAGGATCCTAATCGTCGGATCGGGGGGCATGCCTTTGGAAGAGTTCTTAAGTCAAGATCCTGCGAGTCTTTTTATGTAAAAATCCCCTGCTCCGGTTAAGGAACAGGGGATCCTTTTTATAGCAAAATTAGAAAATCGCTACTAGTAGCGGTCTCTTCTGCCACCGCCGCTGCCGCCGCGATCGCGGTCACGTCCACCACCGCCGCCGCCGAAGCGTCTTCCGCCACCGCCGCCGCCGGGTTTACGTTCTTCCTGCGGACGGGCTTCGTTCACAACGAGGTCACGGCCATCAAGGCTTGTACCGTTAACTTTCTCAACGGCCGCCTTGGCCTCTTCGTCGTTCGTCATCTCGACAAATCCAAAGCCGCGTGAGCGACCTGAAAATTTATCCATGAGGATGCTCGCCGATTCCACTGCACCATGCTGTGCGAAGAGCTCTTTTAAAGCCTCTTCGGTCGTGTTGTACGACAAATTACCTACATACAGTCTCTTGCCCATAAAATCTCCTTTCGTTAGGGCATGTCCACGCCATGGCAACATTAGCAAAGGCGCGACATAACAAAAAACCCCGCAAGGGAACGAATATTCCCTCCGGGGCAACCATAAATCCAAACTCCGCTCTCACTTCCTATACCCATTAACCGTTACCTTACTCGTTTCTTTCTAGAACGCATGGAACCACAAACCCTTGCAAATGTCAAACAATCATTATATGGGCGTTCCATGGATACCCACCTAGCATTCTTTATACATGACCATATGCCCTATTGGAGCACTTTTAAGGCATTCTTCCGGCTTATGTCGTGGCTCGGAAATAGCCCCATTATTCTTCTGACGATATTCACCGCAACGCTATATTTCACGCTTCGCGGCCGTTTGAACAAGGCACACATAATGCTCCTGACCGGAGTTATAGCCTTTCTTTCTAGCACCATTCTCAAGAGGATCGTCCACAGACCAAGACCTCTCCTTTGGGAACATCTGGATAAAGTGGGGAGTTTCAGCTTTCCAAGCGGTCATGCGCTGGTGACGACCGCGGTCTTTGGCATTCTGGCTTATTTCTTGGGTGAACGCTTTCCGTTAAAAAGACGTCTCATATATATCCTGACCGCGATCCTTCTATTCTTCATCGGCTTTTCAAGGATATATTTGGGCGTTCACTGGCCAAGCGACGTTCTGTGTGGCTGGCTCATCGGTGGCGGCATTCTCTATTTAATGATACTCTGGTACCGTCACGGCGGCATCAAAAGGACGCTTAGAATAGCCTTGGGCCTTATCTTCCTCGTCTTTGGAATAATAGGTCTCATCGTCCCTATCATCCCCGGCATCCTTCTTCTTATAGCGGCGTTCTTCCTGATATTCTCGAACAGGTCCTTTAGTGACATGCTCAGGAAAAAGAAGAAAGAGCTCACTCCGCCTTTACAGTGACCGATTCTATCTTGTCGGTGGCCTTTATCTTCTCAACAACATCCTGGCCCTTTATGACCTGACCGAAGACCGTGTACTGATTATCAAGAAAAGGCGTTGCCTCGAGCGTGATATAGAACTGGGAACCGCTTGAGCGGCGCTGGGGATTCACCTCATCGCCCGTGCGCGCCCATGCAAGAGCCCCTTTGGGATGCGGCTTCTTTATCTCGGCAGGGATGGTGTAGCCGGGTCCGCCGGAACCTGATGCCGTCGGGTCGCCGCCCTGAATGACAAAATCAGGAACTACGCGGTGAAAAGTGAGCCCGTTATAAAAGCCGCCGTCCGAGAGATACTTAAAATTTGTGACCGAAAGGGGGGCCTCTTTTGCAAAAAGTTCGCAGATCATCTCGCCCTTCGATGTCTTTATCACTGCGGTATGTTTTTTGTTTACGTCCACCGTCGACGCCTTCGGTTCCGTCCATGTCTTTGTCATTTTTGTCTCCTTGCCCTGAGCATTGTCGAGGGGCTTTGCTATTGCCGCAAAAGATATCGCGGTTATCACTGCTACCAATAAAAGTTTTTTCATATCCTTCCTCCCTTGTCTTAAAAATCCCGCCGGCTATTCTGATGGGGGGAACGACCGGCTCGTCAAACCTCGCCGTTTCCCCCAATCCCCTCGATCTCAAACTGGCAAAGCCAGATTCGAGATCGCTTACTTATTTAAAAATCCCGCCAGCCACAATGAAAGGTCGGGAACGTAGGTTATCACTAAAAGCGCGACGATCATCGCCATCAGGAACTGGAACGATGCGCGGTATAAAAATGTTATCGGCTTTTTGAACCTGAAGGACGAAATGAAAAGGTTCAGTCCCACAGGCGGCGTCATATACCCTATTTCAAGATTAGTTAAGAAGATAATCCCCAGATGAAGCGGATTTATGCCGAACTCCTTTGCAATAGGCGCAATAAGAGGGACCACGACGATCGTCGCCGAAAAGACGTCCATGAGGCATCCGACTACCAAAAGAAAGACGTTAAGTATGATAAGGAATGTGTATTTACTCGATATATACTGGCGCACGAACTCAAAGAGCTTCGTCGGCACCTGGGCATCCACAAGATAATTGGTGAACCCGAGCGCAACACCAAGGATTATAAGTATCCCTCCAACCAGCACCATCGATTCGCGCATGATACGCGGGACATCCCTTATTATATGAAGGTCGCGCTTTACGAAGACCTCGACCAACCAGACGTAGACAACGGTAACTACCGCCGCCTCGCCTGTGGTAAAGAACCCGCCGTATATCCCGATAAGTATAATGAGAGGTATCGGGAGTTCCCAAGCGGCGTCTTTGACGGCGGCAAAGATTCGTTTATATTCTAATCTGTTTCTGTCACTGCGCTTGCCCGCCGGCAGTTTGGCGGGAGCGCCGGCAAAGCGATCTCCCGAACCTAATTGATCTCGGGGGATTGCTTCGGTCGCTTTGCGACCTCGCAATGACACAACTATTCCAAAAGCAGAGAGCGTGGCAACGAGCACAATGCCCGGAACGATACCGGCAAGAAAGAGCTCATCTATAGAGACTCCGGCAACAACGCCATAAAGTATTATGGGAAGACTGGGCGGAAAGAGAAGACCAACGCTTCCGCAACAGGTAACAAGGCCGAGCGAGAACTTTTCCGAATAGCCGTCCTTTATCAAGATGGGAAGCACAAGTCCGCCCAGAGCGACGATAGTGACTCCGGATGCCCCGGTAAAGGCAGTGAAAAAGGCGCAGGCTGTTATGGTCACGATAACAATACCGCCCGGCATCCATCCGAAGAGAGATTGATATAGTTCAACGAAACGAAGCGGCGCCTTCGACTCGGCCAAAAGATATCCCGCGAACGTAAAGAACGGTATGGCGACCAGCGTCGGCGCCGAGGTCATGCGATACAGCTCTATTATTACCGCCGAGATATCTATGCCGGCAGAATAAAAACACCAGAGGGCGGCCCCTCCCAGTATAACGAATACCGGGGCCCCGCAAAGAGAGATCGCGCCGGCTATGAAGGCAAGAAGAAATGTCATCTGTCATATGTCATATGTCATCCTGAGCAATAGCGAAGGATCCCGATCGCTCAATTGATTTCACTGGATCCTTCGGCCTTTGGTCTCAGGATGACACGAATCAAAAATAAAAAACCCAACATTGCAAACGTCACGGGGATCACCACCTCAGCAAGCCACACCGGCACCCCAGCAAAAAGTTCTGACTCCATCATCCTTTCGGATGCCACAAACTTGTATGATGCGTAGGCAAGGACCGCGCAAACGAAAGAACTCCCCAAATATACCAGCTTGCTCACATATTTTTTGAACTTTTGCGGGAGCATCCTTGAAAAGATATCGAGGCTGATATGTCTATCCTCAATGGCGGCGATAACGGCGCCTAAGAAACCGACCCACAGGACCATGTGGCGCACCGTAACGTCGGCCCACGAAAAACCGGTGTCGAAAAAGTTACGAAGGATTATCTGCAGGAACGCAATGCCTATCATGAAGGAGAGAAAGATGATGAGCAGGGCCGTGACTATCTTTGAAAGGATCCGCTCGGACATCACTTTTTGCTCCTCGCTTCGGCAAGGTACTTTTTGGCATCCATGAGCATTTGAGGCGTGTAGAGCTTGCCGGCAAGAGAATTCCAAACTGACGAACTTACCGTCTCAAGGTTCATTGCCTCTTTCGGGTCCACATTAACGAAGACAAGGCCTTGATTCTTGAGCGCAGTGATCGACTTCGCGTTATCTGCACGCGTAAGGGTAACTAGCTTCTTGCAATATTCGCGGGCGGTATCTTTCAGCGCCTGCTGGTCCCCGGGCGAAAGCTTGTCAAATTCACGCTTGCTCATAAGGAGGGCCCCTGTCGAATCGGCAAGGTTTAAGTTCGTCACATATTTTGTCTTTGCGTGCCACTGCATGGCAATGGCCCCAAGAGGAGGCGCGTAAACGGCGCTTATCATGTTCGTCTGGAGCGCGGTCAGCACATCGACCAGCGAAAGAGGGACCGGAACTATCTTGAACGCGTCATACATGGCGCCTACCAGGGGATCGCCCTCCCACGCCCACATCTTTACCCCCTGCATATCCTTTTGTGACTTGATAGGAGCGTTCGAGAAGATATTAACAAAGCCCGCCTCTGCCCATCCAAGGAGAACGTAACCCTTTTTGGCGAACCCCTCTTCCATCTGCTTCTGGAACTTACCGGTCACATAATCAACTTCATCGTAGTTCTTGAAAAATAGCGGCAGTTCAAAGATGCGTACCGAAGGATAGATAGAGCCAAGACCGACACCGGTGAAACCTGCGGCGTGTATCTGGCCTATCTGCATCTTCCGGATAACGTCCTTTTCGTCGCCGGAAACACCGCCTGCGTAGATCGTTAGTTTGACACGGCCGGAGGTCTTTGCCTCAAGCGCCTTGTTCCACTCTTTAAGGACATTGACCCACGTTGAACCTTCCGGCGCGATCACGGCCACCTTGATCTCTGTGGCAAGGGCAGAAGAAGCAAGAAGCAGGAAGCAGGAAGCAAGAAGCAATATTTTTTTCATAAGTTTGGCCATTGCGAGTCCCGACATGAGTCGGGGCGAAGCAATCTCCCTTACCCTACTTATCCAACTAATCACCCGTTTAGTCAAAAACTTTTTATACCCCTTTGACCCATCTCCTTAGAAACGGTTTCCGATTTCCGATCTGTTGTTTTAGCGTAAGAAGTCCATATTCATGCTTTTATATATCCGGCTAACATTGGGAAAAATTTGGAGTATTTGATACTGCCTTGATATTTAATCTTCTCTGGGCATAAGTTGCTTCACCGAGTTCAATAAAAACCTTGCCCTTTCCTTTGCGAGTTCGTTCGCAAGTCTTTGGCTGGGGAGCGCCGCGGAGTCGGAACCCAAGACATCGTTTAGCTTGGAACTAAACAGCCTCTTATCGTTCGCGTTAACGCCGTACCACTCGGCATACATCACCTTGTTCATCAGATATTTTCCGTCACATGAAAGGAGCGCTTTTTCAAAATAGGGCTTTGCGGTTTCGGGTCTGCCGCCGTTACGCAAGGGATTACCTGCAATGATAGCGCCTTTGAACGCATAGGCAGCACCGCAGTTAAATTCGGGGTCTATCTCTATGACCCTGTCGACCATCGCTTCGACCCTGGGTAGATTTGCCGCTTCTATAATGTCGGTCCTGTTCATATTGATATAGGAACCCCAATCAAAGGCGGTCCAGAAAAGGGCGCCTTGATCTTTCTTGCCGAATGTCTTCAAATATTTCACAAAATCCTGCATCGGAACGTTCTCTATCGTCTTCTTGCCTGAAGAGAGAGCTTTTACACCGCTGATTTTCCCCTTGAAATAGAAGGTCTTTACACGTTCGGACCATTCTGAAGGGTCTTTCGCCTTTTTCATCTCGACCTCCCCAAACCCAAAGGCATAATTTCCATAGACCTTGGCAAGGAGACCTTGAAATTTCTTATTTTCGGGATCGCCGTAGGATAGGACTTCGACTATCTTGATCAAGGGAAGCGCAGATTCATTTGCAACATAAAGGTCTTCCTCGGTCTCAACAGCGATCATGCCTCGCGTGGCAATATCCGCGGTTATTGCGGTAGCGGGCTTGCGAAGAGAGCAGGAAGAGAGGAGCAAGATGCCTGAAACAAGAAGCAAGAAATATGAGAAATTGAACGTGCCAAAGGGAAAGGTGCCCGTTCTACAGACTCTTCGTCCCATTTCTTGCCTCCGGCTTCCGGCTTCATGTTTCATGCTTCGTGCCTCACTTAAGATAGAACTCCACCGCGCGCCTTATCTCTTCAATATCAACCAAGGTGTCCTTACATGGACCATCGGGCCGGCGGTTGGCAATGCCTATGACGGGGATCTTACTTGCAACATCGCGAATTCCGGAGACAAGGTCGCGTTCGCAGGCAACGCCGATTATGGCGGTAGGATTATACTCCTTAACTTTTTTGCGCGCGAGCTCTCCTCCTGAAACGGTATATACTTCAACGGGATAGGTCTCTTTGAGCTTGATTATCCCCTGAATGTTCTCTTTTGTAAGACACCTTGGAAGGAGTATCATTATCCTCTTCTCAAGGGGCGACCTGTTGACCGCCCTGACCACGGCATTTGACACCTGAACGAACGAGTGCCCCATCCGGTCGCGCGATATCTTAAGAAGTCTCGCAAGCTTGAAGACCCTGCCGAACACAAGGTCAAAAACAAAGAATATCTGCTTATTGGCAAAAAAACAGTTGCGGCCACGGGTAACGGTCATCGTGAGCTGCGTCCAGAAAAGGGTGCTTGAGAGTATCCAAAGAACAATGAGCGTAAGCACGACCGCGGGAAGCCAGGACCTTATCATAGCAAGACGCGGCAGAATGAAATAGTAGAGAACTCCAAGAACCGTATCCATTAACAGGAATACGATCAGAGAAAAGTTTAGGAAAAGCCAGGCGCCGTCCTTAATAGGATCTTTTGAATCACCGTCCCAGTCGGACCATTCATCGCCAAGCGTCCTGTCGGGACGCTCGACCTGTTTTTTGAAATTCTCGCTCATAAAAAAGGCCGGCAAGGCCAAAATTTAAGCGCCAACCATCTAATTGTCAAGGTTTCTTAACCTTGCGGGCCTGTAACTTTGCTGGCTTGAACCTTCCCTATATCTACCCACTCGATTCCAGTCAATCCCTCTTTCACTAATTCATCGATATTGAGCTCACGCTCAACCTCTTCCAGTTCGGCCGAAGTTGAATGTGTCACCGGATGTCTTGGCTCCAGGAATTGGCAACAATCTTTATGCGGCAGGATGGACAGATCATATGTACCGATCTTTACTGCCGCATCGACTATCTCCTGTTTATCCATTCCGACAAGCGGCCTTAATACAGGGAGAGCCGAAACGGATTCAACGGTCGCCATATTTGAAAGGGTCTGAGAGGCTACCTGTCCCAAAGATTCTCCGGTAATAAGACTTTCGGCCTTTATTTTTTTGGCGACTTCACAGGCAAGACGGATCATGAACCTTCTATATAGAATGACCCTGTACTGCTCTAAGGTCTTCGTAACTATCTTTTTTTGGATATTTCCGAGGGGTATCATTGCAAACCTGCCGTAGCCGGTCTCGAACCCCTTTAATTTTCCCGCGATCTCTTTTACCTTTTCGATAGATGCCTCATCTGTGAAAGGGGCGCTGTGAAAATGGAGAAAATCTACCACGCATCCACGCCTCATCATCCTCCATGATGCAACCGGTGAATCTATGCCGCCGGATATAAGCGAAAGGACCCGTCCGCTTGTTCCAACCGGAAGCCCGCCAGCTCCCTGGAACTTATCCACGTATACGTATGAGATACCCTTTAGGATATCCGCCCATACGGTCGTATCCGGATCCTTTAAATTTACCTTTGCGCCGAACTTTTCGCAGATAGCCGCCCCGACCCTTATATTTACGTCCTGAGAGCTGAATGGAAGCCTTTTATCGACCCTCTTGGCACGGACGCAAAAGGAGCCTATTTCCCGCCCGGAAAGGCAGGAAATAGCCATGGATTCTATATCAGAAACAGCACCTCCCGCTTTAAATGCCGGGGCAAAGCCTGAGACACCGAACACCCTAGAAAGCCTTTCTGTTAAGACTTCAATAGGGTACGCTTCTTTAAGATCAATGATTATGCGGCCTGAAAGGTTTTCAATCCTTGAAACGCTTAGTCCGCGCAGATTTGCGCGAATATTGTTAAGTAGTTTTTCGAAGAACCAGCTTCTGTTCCCTCCCTTGAGGATCAGTTCTCCAAAATAAATCAGCAGACAATTTGTAGAGGAGCCGGATGCAGAAATATTATTTCTCATTGCTGAAAGATCCTTAAAATAATTTTTATTTTTCGGGAGGCTACATACGAGAGACTCAAATTGCAAGTCATAACTTTACGCCCTATAATTAAACCATCCCTTTCAAAAAAATATACTATTCACTATTTACTATTCACTATTCACTTCTTTTGGGTTGACACCACAATATATAGTGCTATCAGGGATATCCACAACAACATGTTGTGGGGCGTTACCGTCAAATTTATGACAGTGACGTATTTTTGACACCAGCGGAGACGACAAATGTCAAACAAGGCGCCCCAACTCAAACAAAAACCGGTCACAAGGACAAAATCAAAGACAAGCCTTCATGCTGTGGCGAATGGTCTCTCTTTTGAAAGGGTCTTTACGCATCCGTTCTCAAAACCGCTTGATGAGGTAAAGTATTCTAAACGCACATCCGTTATCACGAACCCCGACGGCAGCGTTGTCTTTAAAATGGACAATGTCGAGGTTCCTGAATCGTGGAGCCAGCTGGCAACGGACATCGTCGTCTCAAAATATTTCCGCAAACGAGGCGTGCCGGGTATAGGCCACGAGACAAGCGTTCGCCAGCTTGTTCACAGGATAGCGAACACCGTCCGCAACGCGGGTGATACCATGGGCGGATACTTTGGCACAAAAGAAGATGCCGATTCATTTGAAGCAGAGCTCTCTTTCATGCTTGTGAACCAGTATGGCGCCTTCAACTCACCTGTTTGGTTCAACTGCGGTCTCTTTCACCAGTACGGGATCAAGGGGAGCGGCGGCAACTTTGCATGGAACGAAGATAAGAAGGCTGTAGAGCTTATCGGAGATTCTTATTCCCGTCCTCAGGCAAGCGCCTGCTTCATTCAATCGGTCGGTGATGATCTGATGAGCATATTCGAGCTTGCCAAGAACGAGGCAAAGCTCTTTAAGTTCGGGAGCGGTACCGGCACCAACTTCTCTCATCTGCGCGGAAAACAGGAGAAGCTCTCCGGCGGTGGCACAAGCTCCGGACTTATGAGCTTTCTTGAGGTGCTTGACCGCGGAGCAGGCGCTACAAAATCCGGCGGAACGACCCGCCGCGCGGCAAAGATGGTCTGCCTGGATGCCGACCATCCTGAGATCGTCGACTTTATTACATGGAAGGAACGCGAAGAGAAAAAGGTCGCGGCGCTTATTGCAGAAGGATATTCGTCCGACCTTAACGGAGACGCCTACAAGACGGTTTCCGGACAAAATTCGAATAACTCGGTCCGCCTCTCCGATGAATTCATGTATGCATGTCTAAATAACGAGGTCTGGAACACAAAGTTCCGCACAACGGGCGAGATCTGCGACACATATCGCGCCCGCGACCTCATAAAAATGATCTCGAAGGCCACATGGCATTGCGCGGACCCCGGGGTTCAGTTCGACTCAACCTTCAATAAGTGGCACACCTGCAAGAACAGCGGCCGCATCAACGCGACCAACCCTTGCTCCGAATTTGCATTTTTAGATGACAGCGCCTGTAATTTGGCAAGCATTAACTTGATGAAGTTCTATGATCCGCAAACGGGCAAGTTCAACGTTGAGGCGTTCCGCCACGCATGCAGGGTATTCATTACCGCTCAGGAGATACTGGTAGATTTCTCCAGCTACCCTACAGCCCTAGTGGCCGAGAACAGCCATAAGTTTAGGCCCTTAGGTCTTGGTTACGCCAACATGGGAACCCTTCTCATGGTGAACGGTCTCCCCTATGACAGCGAAGAGGCCCGCACGCTCTGCTCGGCCATTACTTCCATAATGACAGGCACCGCATATGAAACGTCTTCAAATATAGCGGCGAGCAAGGGCGCATTTGATGAATACGCTAAGAACCGCGAATCGATGTTCGATGTCATAAAGATGCACCGCGACGCGGCCTATCAGATAGATGATAAATGCTCAAAGGAGCTGACCAACGCGGCCCATGATTCATGGGATAGGGCTCTTGCCGAAGGCTCGATGTACGGTTATCGTAACGCACAGGTAACCGTTCTTGCCCCCACCGGTACGATCGGTCTCCTAATGGACTGCGACACGACGGGTATCGAGCCGGAATACGCGCTCGTTAAGTTCAAAAAGCTCGCCGGTGGCGGTTATTTTAAGATAGTCAATCAGTCGCTTGAGATGGCCTTAAGAAAGCTCGGATACACCGAAGGCCAGATAGAAGAAATAGAAACATATATTAAGGGAACCTCTTCGCTTAAGGATGCTCCCTATATCAACACCGAATCGCTCAAAGCGAAGGGTTTCACCGATGACGACATGGCAAAGATCGAAAAGGCTCTTCCCGGCGTGTTCGATGTAACGTTCGCATTCAACTCACACCTTTTGGGTGAAGAGGCGATGAGGCGTTTTGGTTACACCCCCGAACAATATAACGTTCCGGGATTCAACCTGCTCAAGGCGCTCGGCTTCACGGACCGGCATATTGAAGATGCGAACAGAAAGATCTGCGGGGAGATGACTATCGAAGGCGCGCCATACCTAAAAGAAGAACATGTTTCGGTATTTGACTGCGCCAACAAGAACGGCCAGCACGGTAAACGCTTCCTGCAACCGATGTCGCACATAAAGATGCTCGCCGCCGCACAGAAGTTCATCTCAGGAGCCATATCGAAGACGATAAACATGCCTAACGAAACGACTATCGAAGATATCGAAAAGATATACACAGAGGCGTGGCGCCTTGGGCTCAAGGCCGTGGCCATCTACCGCGATGGAAGCAAATATGCCCAGCCATTGAATGTAAGCACCAAGGAAAAGAAACAGCAGGCTACGGATTCGCAGAGCTCTGCACAAGCGGCGGCTTCTACCCATCAGCCGATCTTGCGCCGCCGGAGACTTCCGAAAAAACGCGCGGGGTTCACACAAGAGGCGCGCGTAGGCGGTCAAAAGATCTACCTAAGAACGGGCGAGTACGAGGACGGGATGCTAGGTGAGCTCTTCATAGACATGCACAAAGAGGGCGCCGCCTTCCGTTCCATGATGAACTGCTTTGCCATCGCAGTATCTTTGGGTCTTCAGTACGGCGTTCCGCTGGAAGAATACATAGACTGCTTCACGTTCACGCGTTTCGAGCCTCAAGGTGTTTGCGACCATCCGAACATCAAGATGGCGACATCTATCATCGACTTTATCTTCAGGCTCCTTGGCATGGAATATTTGGGAAGGACCGACTTTGTTCAGGTAAAACCGCCGGAAGAAGACCTTGCTGCAAAGATAAAACAAAAGACAACTGGTCTTTCGACAACCTCGGGACGAGCGACTAGTCCCGTTCGTGGTGAGCCTGTCGAACCACGTAAAACTGACACCATAGCCCCTGAAGCAAAGGCTTCGGCGACATTAAAAGCCGTGGCAACGCCTTCTGGCGCCGCGGTCATAAGCATTGCCGGAGCTGTGGGACAAAAGCCTGCGATAGAACACAAGCCTCACATGGAAGGCGTGGTCCATACTAAACAGGCAACATCGTCCGTCTTTGCAGGTGAAGGGATTTCGGTCTCAACCTCCGCGATATCTGCGCACCTTTCTACCATGATGGGAGACGCGCCCTTCTGTGACCAGTGCGGACACGTAACCGTGCGCAACGGCGCCTGCTATAAATGCGTCAACTGCGGAAATTCAATGGGGTGTTCGTAGAATGTAAGGATCTGCTATCTTATGGGCATCTCTAAAAACCTGCTTGTTCTGTCATTGCGAGCCCCGAAGGGGCGCGGCAATCTCTAAGCAAACACTTGATTTATGGAGATTGCTTCGGTC
>PCWZ01000014.1 GCA_002796305.1 Deltaproteobacteria bacterium CG11_big_fil_rev_8_21_14_0_20_49_13 | reverse complement strand
AACTTAAAATTATAGCGGCCTTTCTACCACCGCTCGGTCGAGGTGCCCGCAAATGACCCACTCATATCCGCGAAGAGCCTTTTTTAATAACTTACTTTGGTCGCCCCCCGCGCGGGGGCGTGGATTGAAACGTGTTGGCTGGTTTTGGCAGAGTGGCATAATAAGTCGCCCCCCGCGCGGGGGCGTGGATTGAAACTAAGTACTCCTAATGATATTCTAAAGTATATTGGGTCGCCCCCCGCGCGGGGGCGTGGATTGAAACCTAATTATACATATTACTATAGCGTAATTAAGAAGTCGCCCCCCGCGCGGGGGCGTGGATTGAAACCTCAACAAGCGCCGCCGGCGTTGTCGGCGCGAGGTCGCCCCCCGCGCGGGGGGCGTGGATTGAAACGCGTCAAAGGTTGTCTTTTGGACACCGAAGTTGCCCTCCGGGTGTAATTGAGATAGTGCGTCCTAAATCTAAGTTCAATTTACCGGCGATATCTCCAAGATACGGTCTATTCGAAAGGTGCGTTCTTCCTTGCGGGTGTGGCAGAAACATCTGACCCCTTGAAAAATCTTTCCCGAATATTCCATATCACCTATCGTCAGGGGCTCTATGACGCGTTTTGATTTAATATCCTGCGCCTTCAGGTAGGTTATCTTCAGCCTACACTTGTTCTTCAGGGCGTCCTGCAATATTCGCACCTTTTCTTTGAACGGAATGTTTTGTTCGGATATCTGATATTGATACTTTGTCAGGAAGTTGACTATCCTCCAGTCGACCAGCACGTGGTTCTTTTGAAATTTGTGTTTCAGAACTATCCCTTCCATGCTCCTGCATCTGCTTAGCGCTACGTAGGCCTGTCCGGTCGCGAACATCCCCCGGCTCAAGTCAAATATCAGCCTGTCGAACGTTTTCCCCTGGCTCTTGTGGATGGTTATGGCCCATGCGAGCTTGAGAGGGAACTGTGTGAATGAGCCGATCTCTTGGGTCGATAGTTCATTCGTCTTGCTGTCAAGCGTGTATTTGAACAGATCCCACGTGTTGCGCCCGACATCTTCCGTCTCTCCGTTAGGGAGCTCGACAAGGATGCAGTCGTCCTCTATCTCCGCCACTTTTCCTATCGTTCCGTTTATCCACCGTCCCATGTTATCGTTATTCAAAAGCATGACCTGTGCGCCTATTTTAAGCTTTAGATCAGGCTCTGCCGGCAAGGCGCCCTTGTCGAATTCACCGCTGATTTCTCCTTCAAATGAATATTCTCTGCCGCGTAGTGCGGATAATTTTGTCAAATTTATTTCAGCCGCCTTTGCGTTCACCGCTGTGAGGTAGATATAAAAGTCGTCCTTCGGTTCGAATAAGGGGTCATAGCGCGAGTTGAGGGTCGAAATCTCCTGCTGGGTGACGGAATTATTGCGGATGCTGTTGAGTATCTTTATGAATTTTTCGTCTTTTTGGCGGTATATCTTTTCGAGTTCGACCAGTTCCAGCTGTATTTGCGGAAATACTTTGGAGGAAAAGAAATAAGGACTCTCGTAGTGGCCGGAGAATATCTCCCTTTCGGCAGATGTCACGACCGGCGGGAGCTGGTAAAGGTCGCCGATGAATATCATCTTCACGCCGCCGAACGGCGCGTCTTTTCGCCTGCGAACCATTCTTAAAAATTGGTCGACGCAGTCCAAAAGGTCGGCCCGAACCATCGATATTTCATCTATCACTATTGCGCTTATTTTTCGGTACATTTCGGCGTCTTTGTGCTTAAGAAGCCTGCCGGCGGTCTTTTTTGCGGCGGTTTCGGTGATACCGGGCTTGAACCTGAAGAACGAATGGACGGTTTGGCCTTTGATATTGACCGCCGCGACGCCGGTGGGGGCGAGGATGACAACTTGTTTCTTGGTAGTTTCGCGAAAATATTCAAGGAGTGTCGATTTTCCGGTGCCGGCCTTACCGGTGATGAAGACGCACTTGTCGGGCTCTTCCATTGTTTGAAGCGCCCTGACAAACTGATCGTTAAGCTCGATACCGTGCATATTTCACGGTCTTTATCCGCAAAAACGCCCACAAAAGCAAGCGGATTTATCAGGGGTTACGCCGATTAAGAATACATCTCATAATCCGTATTCGGGAATATATTATCCGGTTATTCAAATGGGGGGAACAACTCGCTCGGAATGCCTCGCTCCTTTCCCCCCATGCCCCTTTCGTGCGCACTGGCAAATCCGGATGCTCACTCACTAACCATATATTTTGTAATCAATATTAGGAAAAATATTATCCTTCCATTCCAGCTCGCTGACAAAGTTCATGTCGAGGCGTAAATTCAGGATGTCATCGTATAATTTATTGAAGCGGAAGATGTGCTCTTTGGTCCGTTTAACGGCATATTCGACCATGGTGCCGCTGTTCATAATGAACGCCCAGTCGGAAGATTGCGCCAGCAAAAGCTCTCGCGCCATCTGGTTTAGCGTCCGGCGCAAGTTATCGTCGGGGTTTTGGAACTTGCGGGCGAGCTCCGTTATTCTCCATGCCGCCTCGTGGAGGTGGCGGTAGATCCAGTCGTTCGACTGGTTGCACCAGACATCGGCATAGCCCTTATTCCCCCAAGAGGATTCGGAAGGGTAGGCCATCTGGTTCTTCGGGTATATCTGCAGGAACTCGAGAGGCGTGATCAGCTTCACCACGTCCTGATCACAGGCCATTTTTCTGATGACGAAATTTAGCCAGTCGATGCCTTCATACCACCAGTGGCCGTAGAGCTCGGCGTCATAGGGGGCAACGATTATTGGCTGGCGGTTCATGACGTTGCAAAGGTACTCGGCCTGCTTTACGCGGTTGAAGACGAAGTTCCCCGCGTGCTCAGCCGTTTTTTCCCATGCCGCGTGCGGGTCATAGGGTTCTTTGTGGCTGGTCTTACCGGTTATCTTGTGGTACTTGACGCCGGTCATTATCCTTATGCCGTCGCGGTGGATGTACGGTTTAATATATTCAAAGTCGAGGTCAAATCCTATGTCGCGGTAAAAATCGCGGTAGCAGCCATCTCCCGGATAACCTTCCTGTGCGCTCCAAACCTGCTTGCTCGATTCATAGTCGCGTCCGAACGCCGCAATTCCGGAAGGGCAATAGAGCGGAGAATAGACCCCGTATTTGGGCCGGCTGTCGGCATGGATTATCGCATGGCTGTCGACAAAGAAGAACTTGATACCGTATCTGGCAAGGACGTCGTCTAAACCCGGGAAATATCCGCATTCGGGGAGCCAGATCCCGCGGGGCGCTCGTCCGAAATGGTCTGTGTAATGTCTCACGGCCATTTCGATCTGTCCCTTGACCGCCTCCGGAGAAACCCGAAGTAAGGGAAGGAATCCGTGCGTTGCGCCGCAGGTGATTATTTCAAGTGAAGCGATATCCTGAAAATGTTTGAAGCCGTTTATAAGATTTCTGCCGTACTTTTCTTCGAACATCCGGCGGGCGTGGCGGAACTTATTTAGGTACATGTGGGCAGTGCGGTTGAATTCCGGCTGGCTTCCCGTGCGCCACACCTCTTTTTCGGCGAGTTCAACAAGTCTTTTAATATGCCTTACATAGCGATCCTGAAGTAGAGGATCGGTCATCATCGAGAGGAGCGGCGGGGTAAGGCTCATCGTAAGTCGAAAGTAGACATTGTCGCGCTCAAGACCGTCCATCATGGTGAGGAGCGGCACATATGTCTCGGTTATCGCCTCGTAGAACCATCTCTCTTCCAGAAAATCGTCGTGTTCGGGATGACGGACATAGGGAAGGTGCGCGTGCAGAACGAATGATAGAAAACCTTTTGTCATATTTATGATGAGATCGAAGGTGCCCGTATCTCTTCTATCTCTGTGAATACATGTTCCGCGCTGGAGCCTACGATCGTGGAGAACTTTCCCTTGCGCAGGAGATCGAAGAAATAGGGTCCGAGAATCTTTTTAAGGAGCTCAAGGTCGGCGTCGGTATATTCTTCCACTTCTGTGATGAGCTTTTCGCCTGTGGGGAGAACGAGCATCCATTTAATAGGCCCGCGCGGAGCCAATCCTGCCCGCGGAAGCTTCATCGTGTTGGATGTGGCCAGCGAATAAAAATCGCCGCGATCGTTCTTCATTCCTACATCAACGGCGAGCCTTTGTTCGGGGTGGTCGAGCTTAAGATACCAGTTGCCGACCCGTTCATAGATGGAGACGTCCCATACATTGTTGGTTTCAAGGTTCTTAAAGCGGAGCGTCAGCTTTGCATTGTGGCCTATCTTTGAGACAGCCTCATGCATTCTGTCGGACTGGACCTCCCAGTAGATAAATACGAACTTGGGGTCCACTATAAGAAGGACTATCCTGTTCTTTCCGTATTCGAAGGGGATGTTGTGCGCCTGAAATTCGCCGGCATTCTGTTTGGGGCCTAATTGAAACTTTGCCTCGCCGACAAGCAGTTCGCCGCCGTTCGGCTCTTTATCCGCAACTTTCGGTTTAAGTTCAGGAAGGGCAACCTTATGGGGACGCTTTACACCCTTTTGCTTTTTAGATCTTAGTTTTTCTTCCAACAAAAGTTCGCGTTTAAGGCTTAACTTTCTGGTTGCCGATTTGGCCTTTTTAGCAGGTTTTGTCTTTTTAATGGGCTTAAGCGCTCTGGCTTTTATCTTTATCTTTATCTTAGCCTTGGCCTGGACCTTGGGCTTTGCTTTGACCTTCACTTTAGTCTTTGCCCTGACCTTGACCTTTGGTTTTGTCACTGATTTTTTTAGCTTTTTTGGCATTCTCACGAACCTCGGCCGATTATATAGACCAATTAAAATGCTTAGGCAACGTTAAAATTTATAGAAAGGCAATTGTATTTGACATTGATAGAACTCTATTGCACAAAAAGACCCTATGAACTTCATTATCGGCGATAAACCCTTAACGTTGGAAAAAGTTTGGGCCTGGATCGAAAAACCAACGCATATTTCCATTCATCCTTCGGTAAAAACAAGGATGGCGGCGTCTAGACAAGTGGTTGAGGAGTGCCTGAATGACGGAAAGCCTCACTATGGCATCAACACGGGGTTCGGTAGCCTTGCAAACACAAGGATACCGGACGACAAGTTAGACGCCCTTCAATACAATCTGGTCAGGAGCCATGCCTGCGGTGTTGGAGAGCTCTTTTCTGACGATATAGTAAGGCTTATCATGTTGCTTCGTGTCAACGTTTTGGCGATGGGGTATTCAGGCGTTCGTTATGAAGTATTAGAGTTCCTCGTTAACTATGTTAATGATGGAAACATTCCCAAGATCCCTTCTCAAGGTTCCGTTGGAGCGTCCGGCGACCTTGCACCTTTGGCTCACTTGGCGCTTGCCCTAATAGACGGTGGACTGAAGCTCAAGGCGAAGGAGGGGTTGTCGCTTATCAATGGGATACAAGGTTCGCTTGCGGTGGCGGTCATAGCTCTTCGCGATGCCGAAGTTCTTATTGAGCATGCAAATTCTGCTACGGCGCTTACGCTCGAAGGGCTTCGCGGAAGCGATAGGCCGTTCGACGAACGGATCGCCAACGTTAGACCGCAGGAAGGGCATAAAGAGGTATCGGAATTCGTTCGCGGACTCGTTTCCGGAAGCAAGATAATAGCATCACATAAAGGATGTTCGCGCGTTCAGGACCCCTACTCAATGAGATGCGTGCCGCAGGTGCATGGGGCGGTCGTAGATACCTTGAAATTTGCCAAAGGTATAATTGAACGCGAGCTTTCAAGTTGTACCGACAACCCCTTGATATTCGGGCGCGATATCATCTCCGGCGGCAATTTTCACGGAACTTCTATCGGTATTGCCTGTGATGCATTGGCAACAGCTATCACGGCGCTTGGTAACATTTCAGAACGCCGCATCGAACAGATGATCAATCCGAAGCAGGGGGATCTACCGGTAAAATATCTTGTGAAAGACGCCGGTATCAATTCGGGTTATATGGTGGCCCACGTTACGGCAAGCGCGCTTGCCTCCGAAAATAAGACGCTTTCATTCCCTGCATCGGCCGATTCGATAACGACCTCCGCAGGGCAGGAAGATTTTGTAAGTATGGCGATGTGGGCGGCAAGAAAGTTGAGGCAGGTCGTTTCAAATACCGAGAAAATAGTCGCAATCGAGTTCCTCTCCGCCGCACAGGCGATAGATATGCAGGAAGAAAGGCTTTCCCCGGGCCTTGGCACCAAAAAGATCTATGAGCTTATCAGAAGCGAGGTTTCCACCCTCATAACCGACCGAGCCCTTTATAAGGACATCGAGATGATGCTCGTCATCATGAATAAAGGCTGGGAGTCTGCCCATCTGGTCAGAGAATGATGGTAGAAAAAACCCACAAGACGAACCCACAAGACGAACCCACAAGACGGACTCATTTGCACAAGACGGAACCCACAAGACGGACTCATTTGGAGGAGATTGGGTGGTTTTGGATAAGTGACGTGGAGAGGGTGCGGTTCTAC
>PCWZ01000013.1 GCA_002796305.1 Deltaproteobacteria bacterium CG11_big_fil_rev_8_21_14_0_20_49_13 | reverse complement strand
GGCCCCCGTAGCTCAGTGGATTAGAGCACCAGCCTCCGAAGCTGGCCGCGGAGGTTCGATTCCTCTCGGGGGTGCATATGAATACTATCATACTCGACCTTGAGACAAAGTTCACGTTCGACGAAGTTGGCGGACGTGACAAATTCGAATCGCTCGGCATAAGTGTGGCCGGGGTATTCGATTACTTGACCGGCAAATATGAGGCCATAGAAGAGAAAGACATCGCTAAACTCGAAGAGCGCCTCCAGTCAAAACCTCTGGTGATAGGGTTTAACTCCAAGAAGTTTGACATGCCCGTCCTTAAGCCCTACCTTCACTTTGATCCTTCGGCGCTCCCTCAACTTGATATAATGGAAGAGATCCAGAACGTCGTGGGCCACAGGATAGGACTTGAGGCCGTTGCGCAGGCGACTTTAGGCAAGGGCAAATCAGGCAGCGGACTCGACGCGATAAGGTATTTTCGCGACGGCGCGATAGACAAGCTCAAAAAGTATTGCCTAGATGACGTAAAGGTGACAAAAGAGGTCTTCGAATACGGATGCAAGAACAAAGAGGTATTCTTCACCTCAAAGTTCGGCGGAGGCAGGGTTTGCGTACCCGTAAACTGGCAGATGGAAAATGAAGAAGAGAAGAAGGACCAATTAGCGCTATTTTAAAAAAGGTGGTCACATGTACGATACAATAATAATAGGAGGCGGCGCAGCGGGTCTTTCGGCGGCTATATATTCCGCGCGCAACAAGTTCAAGACCCTGGTCATTGACAAAGGGTTTGAGCACGGGAATGCCGGAACGCTTGCAAAGATAACCGATTTCCCCGGTATCGACGAGAACATTTCAGGGGCCGAATTCCTCAACAAGATGAAGAAGCAGGCCATTAATTTCGGGGCGGACCACAAGAACGCACAAGCCACATCCTGCACCATAAAAGAAGACATAAAGCAGGTCACGACCAACGAGCCCGCCACATACGAGTCTAAGGTGATACTCCTTGCCACCGGCAATCAACCTTACGGCGATTCGCACACATACGCAGGCGAAAGAGAACTTAGGGGAAAAGGCGTAAGTCACGATCCCGATGCCGACGCGAACGCCTGCAAGCAGTGCGCCATTGCCATAATCGGAAAATCCCAGTCCGTGGCAGAGACGGCTCTCAAACTTTCCAGAACGGCCGAGAAGATCTACTGGATAATACCGGCGAGCAAACTGGACCTCCCTCAGGAACTAAAGAACGAACTGGAGGCCGCAAAGAGGATCGAACCTTTCTTCAGCTCAAGCCTAAGAAAGATAAACGGCATCCACGAGGTCTCATCGGTCACCATACTTACGGCCGGTCAGGAAAAAACGCTTACCGTCAAATATATATTCCTTCCCCATCAGCAGTATAAACCAACTACCGACTATCTGAACGGGACGGGAGTTCAAACCTCCCCGGAAGGCGTTGTAATGGTGAACGAGCAGTTCGAAACAAGCGTGCCGGGAGTGTTCGCTGTTGGCAACATCCTCTGCCTCAAACCGCAGATCAATGTCATCTGCTCGGCACAAGGGACCATCGCCGCCATGAACTCTGAGAGATATCTGAAGTAGATCAGACAACCTTTAAAAGTTCGACCACTGCAGAATATTTTCCGAACGGAGGGAATATGTAGGCCCCCTTGACCCGCTGCATCTTCTTAGCCCCCTTCAATGATTCCTTTGCAATTGAAAGCCCCTCTTTTATCTGAAGTTCACGGGTCTTGGCGCTTCGTATCCTATCCATTATATGGGCCGGTATCTGCATACCAGGGACCTCATTATGCAGGAACTCGGCGTTCTTGAGACTTGCGAGGGGCAATATGCCGACAAAGAAGGGTATCTCTTTTATATGCGCCGTCTTCTTGAAGAAATTCTCCAAAAGCTCTGCGTCGTAGACCGGCTGGCTGAAGACATACTCTGCCCCCGCCTCCACTTTCTTGGCAAAGCGTTCCACCTCAAGGTCGATATTGACGGCCCCCGGATTTACTCCGCATCCTATAAGGAACGACGTAGGCGCGTTCAGCGCCCTTCCGGACATATCCTGCCCCTTGTTCATTCCGTTCACCATATGGATAAGGCCTATCGAATCGATATCGAATACTGCCGTTGCCATGGGATACGTGCCCATCTTCGGAGGATCGCCTGTGACGATGAGAAGGTTCCTAAGGTCGAGCGCGTGCGCGCCCAAGAGGTCCATCTGCATCCCCAGAAGATTCCGGTCGCGGCAGCAATAATGGACTATGGGTTCGATACCCGTCTCCCGTTTGACAAGCGCCCCCAGGGCGATAGGGCTCATTCTTGCAACTGCCCTCGGTCCGTCGGCAATGTTCACGGCATCAACCCCGTTCTTATGCAGGAACTTGGCGTGTTCTATCGCCTCTTTTGGACAAAGCCCCATAGGCGGATCAAGCTCTACCGAAACGGCGAACTTATTTCCAAGCTTTGCCGCAAATGAACTTTTATCTTTTGTGGGAAGAGATGCAAATTTGGGTTCGGCCCGCAACTCGACCGAAAGCATTTTGAACACCCTCTTTCTGTGCGGAGCGACAGATTTTATGAAGCGGCTCATCTCTTTTATTTCGTCAGGCGTCGTTCCGCAGCATCCGCCAATTATAGAAGCCCCCGCAAGAACGAGCCTTCTTGCGAACTCGCCCATATACTCTGGTGTGGCAAGATAAAGAAGGCGCCCTTCTACCACCTGAGGCATGCCGGCGTTCGGCATTGCAGAGAGTTTTATCTTAGAAACTTTTCTCATCTCCTGTATCGCGTCCAGGACCCCTTGCGGTCCGCTCGAACAATTCGTCCCTCCAACTGCGACATTCAAGGACTCGAGCATTTTGACCGCCTGGGTCGGGGTAACACCCACGAATTCCTGATCGCGGTAGTGCTTGAATGAGACCTGGGCGATTATCGGGATATCGGTTACCGCCTGAGCGGTCCTAACCGCTATCTCTAACTCGTCTAGATTCATGAAAGTTTCAAAAATGATGGCATCCACCTTCGTTTCGGCCAACACTTCGATCTGTTCCTTAAAGACCTCTCTTGCCTCATCCACGCTGTGCCTGCCAAGCGGCGCAAGCGTTACACCAAGGGGTCCGACAGCTCCCGCAACGAACGCCCTGTCTTTTGCTATCTCCCTTGCGATCTTTACACCGGCCGCATTTATCTCTTTGACCTTTCCTTCCAGTCCGTAACTGGCAAGTCTCATCCGGTTAGCCGTAAAGGTGTTCGTCTCTATCAGCTCGGCGCCGGCCTCGAGGTAGTCGGCATGGACCTTTCGGATCATGTCGGGGTTGACAAGGTTGAGTTCGTCGTAGCACCTATTGAGATACACCCCGCGCTCGTAAAGAAGGGTTCCCATCGCCCCGTCGGCAAGTATCACGTGTTCGTTTAGCGTATCTAAAAAGTTTTGCATCGCTTACATCCTCAGAAAATCGCCCACACTTTTGAACTGCATGTAGGGATTTCTCTTCTTCTGTTCACCCATCGTAGAGACCGCCTCGCTTCCATAATTGTGTCCCGAGTAGACAACAACACCGTCCGGAACCTTTGCAAGCTTCTGCAACGACTTGAACATCTCCTCCGGATCGCTCCCCTCAAGATCGGTGCGTCCTATGGCACCCACAAAAAGGGTATCACCGGTAAATATCGCTTTATCAACAAGAAAGCATGCCGAGCCGGGCGTATGTCCGGGAGTATGGATACATTTAACGCTCACATCTCCAATTTTAATCGTGTCGCCGTTCGCAAAGAGTTTCTTGTCCTTTAAAGAACATGGTTCCAATTCGCCAACATATATCTTAGCGCCGGTTTTTTCGGCCATTTTTTCGGCTCCGTTAGCATGATCAAAATGCGCATGGGTCAAAAGGATGTGAGTTATCTTTAATCCATCCTTTTCGGCAGCCTTGATTATTTCGTCCACCTGCCAGCCGGGGTCGATGACCGCGCAGGCGCTCTTTTTATCGTCCGCCAGAAGGTAGGCAAAGTTACCCATAGGGCCTATTTCAAGCTGTTTTATTATCATAGGACTTGACCTATCGCCAAAAAATCAATATATGTCAACCGTCAATTGACCACCGGTCACGTAGGCAACAGCATTTGCTCCGTGACCAGTGGTTTGTTTTTTCAGGAGAGATTATGCAAAAAATGCCGATGACACCAGACGGTTATAAAAAACTTCAGGAAAAACTGAAACACCTGAAAGGTGTCGAACGTCCGAAAAACGTTAAAGCGATAGAAGAAGCTCGCGGGCATGGCGACCTTTCCGAGAACGCCGATTACGCCGCGGCAAAGGAGCACCAGGCGCATCTCAGCCGGCAGATGCAGGAGATCGAACACGCGATAGCCTCCGCACAGGTCATAGATCCTGCAAAGATCGAAAGCGAAAAAGTGGTCTTTGGCGCGACCGTAAAACTCCACGATATAGACAACGGCGAAGAGGTGAAATATATGATCGTCGGGGCATACGAATCCGACATTTCAAAAGGAAAGATATCCATTGAATCGCCCATTGCCAGGGCCATGATAGGAAAATTTGAAGGCGACGAGGTAAAAGTAAGGGCCCCAAGCGGCATGCGCACCTACGAAATTCTGGAAATATCATTTTCTTAAGTTCCGTCAAAAAAACACCCATCCCTCGGTATAAATGTACCCATTTGATAAAGTCTGGTGATCGGTTATCGGTGATCAGTTATCGGTAACGTCTTTTAAATTATTTATGATTTCATATGGTTAACGTCTTGTCTGCCGAACATCGATAACTGATCACCGATCACTGCAGTTGGCACAAGATATGCGCAACCTATGAGTAGGACCCGCCAAACAACATGGCGGGCAGGGGTGGTTTATGATAAAAGGCACGGTAAATACGTTAGATGTCATAAGGCGACCATACACCATGATAAGGCTTTTTGGGTGGTTTGAATACGTCCGTCTCCTTGGTAAATGTATCAGCCCGGCCACCTATCTCTTCCTCAATATAATGCCTAGATGACCCGAGCGTCAGCGAAGGATCTCCTGCACATATCTTTCTATCGTCCCTATGTCATTCCATCTCCCCTTGTGTTCAATGGTTGCGACGTTAAGGCGCTTTTCCAGGAGTTTTTTGTAGCCCGAACCGATAAGACACGAAGGTCTCTTAAGAAATTTGAAAATTATGGGATCGAATATCTGAACGCCGGTGAACATGAACTTTCCTGCACCAAAACCTTTAAGAATGCCTTTGGAAACGTCAAGCTTTGCGTAAGCCTCGCCCTTTTTGAGCCTTCTGACGACCATTAACGCCGACGGCCTCTTCTTGAGATACGCCGAGCTCACCCTCTTCAGATCGATATCGATAAGGACGTCCCCGTTAATAACGAGGAACGGCCCGCCCTTTAGATGTTTTTCCGCGTTCTTTATCCCGCCTCCCGTACCCAATATCTTTTTCTCAAATGTATATCTTACCTTAAGTCCGTATCTCCTGCCCGAACCGACATATGATTTTATCTGACCTCCCAGATGATGGAGGTTTATGACCACATTTTTAATGCCTGCCTTCTTAAGAAGATAGAGTGCATGATCGATAAGCGGCATGGCCCCGACCGGGAGCAGAGGCTTGGGTGTCCTAAAGGTCAGAGGTCTCAGACGCGTGCCAAGGCCTGCGGCAAGGATTATGGCGTTCTTGATTTTAATTCCATTCCGGGACATATTTTTTTAGTGCTTCGCACAGTGCGTAAGTGTTTAGGTGCGTAAGTGCGTAAGTTTCTTCCAGCGCATTTTTAATATACCTTAACGTTGTCGGAATATATTGTAAAAAGTTCGGGTTCTTCTTTACGCGGTCGATATAGATGAACCGCCCGGCATCCTTCATCTTCCGCTGAAGCGTGACCAGGTTGAACCACTTTTGAACCGCTTTTGAACCGCTTTTGAACAACCCGTTTTCGCTATAATACTCCGCTAAGCCTTCCACCATCCCCCACTCCAGCTCCACATAGGAATCGCGCAGCAGCGCAACAAGGTCATAGATGCACGGGCCCATCAATGCATCCTGAAAATCTATCAGCGAAAGCTCTCCGTTATCTCTCACGATAAGATTCCTGCTCTGAAAATCGCGATGGGTAAAACAATATGGTATCTTGGTTATCTCATCGGTTATCTTTCTTGTCTCCTTCTCGAACAATTCGCGGTCCTCTTCCTCCATCTCTCTTCCAAGCCTTGCTTCGACAAGATATTCCCTGAAATGATCGAACTCCCAATTGAGAAGATACGGATCGAACGAACGCTGAAGCGCAACGCACTCTGCCTCATCTTTTATGCCGAATGTCTTCTTTTGAAGATTCACCAGAAGGTCTATTGCCTTCTTATACCATTTCTCGCACGCCCCCCGGTCGGCATCCTTGACACATCCGGCTAGAAGGCTGTCCCCAAGATCTTCAAGGACCATCACCCTCGCTGCCTCATCATATCTTTCTATCTTAGGAACCGGAAGACCCAGGGATGCAAGGAACCTGTCTATATTTACGAACGGAATCTCTTTGTGCACGCCTTTGAAATTGGTTATCTCTTCCGAAACGCTCGATCTGCCCTTTGGCATCTGCATTATTATTCGCGTGGTGCCGTCATCAAGAAAGGCCCTGAAATATTCCCTGTAAGAAGCATCGCCGTGGAGCTTAACAACATTCCTAATCTTCCTGCCCGCGATCTTTTCTATAGTCTCTTTCATCAGTTTACGTTAACCGACATATTGGTGTTACTTGTGTTGCCAATAACAGAGACATAGACGGTCTGTGTGCCGGCAGGAACGTTCGCCGGCACCACTACGGTAATGGACTCTATTTCATCTGATGTTGGTGTGGTGAGAATGAAATAGTTTTCAGAGACCGTAGAAACATCACCGAACGTAACGATATTATATCCGGGCACGATCGAATAACCGAGTCCAAAGATGGTAAGAGTATCGCCAGGATTGACGATAGCGGGATCTATCCTGTTTACATAAGGCGGAGCCTGGGTGGAAACGGTGCTATTGAAAGGCGTTCCGGAACTGCCGCAGGAAAGGAGCGTAACGCTAAAGATGAGGAACAAAAAGAAAAACAGTTTCTTCACAATCGCGCCATTACTAGAACAGAGACAGGAAATCAACAATGAAAGGTTTTACTTGTGGGAATGAGACCTTCCTCCATCAGCTTTTGCCTGATATTCTCGTCGCCGCTTTTGAGCCATCGTTCATAAAGATTCAAAAGGTCTAAATTTGTGGAGGCGTTCGCCTGTATACCCAGCGAGGCAAGGGCGCTTGCAAGGCCCTTGAACTCTCCGGAAAGCTCCATGTAAAGGCTCGCAAAGATATCCTCAGAACTGAACTGAGATGCAAGCGAAGAATAGGCAAAGCTCCCCATATCAATGTAGTAATTTATGCCGACCGGCCCCCTGGAAATATGGTTTTCGAAGAAACCTGTAAGATAAAGTGACACATCCCCCAGCCTTTTTAGTCCCTTTATCTGGGAAGCCTTGTCACCGGTAATGGCCCTTGCAAGCATCATGGCCAGAGGCTCCTCAACATAGCGGTCATCGCTTAAAATATAGAGACACTCGGCACGCTCAAAGTTAGTTAAAAGATTTACGAGATAAAACTCAGTGGTTTCGGCTATTTGCAAACTTTGGGTGGAAAACGCCTTCTTCAGCTCGTCTCTGAAATATTCCGGAAGGCGGGAACCCTCTAAAATATCTGTGGATCTTGTTGCCATAATACAACCTCCACCCGAGTATTATAGCAATTCCCGTGCCAAAATAAAAGTTATAAATCGCCGGAAAGGGCTGCCACATCTGGAACAGACTGGCCTTCTTTCTTTTCACCCCCCGTTTTAAAGAGGTCCTTCGAAACAAATTTGAGGCAGATGACACCCGTCACCGCCTTCATGATGTAGTTGGCGAGCATCCAGACAAGGCTGAATGACAACAGCAGATCTCCTGCAGTAGCTATCCCCTGCGCAATAAGGGGCGAGGTTATGAAGGGCTTTAAGAGCTCAACAAGGGCAACATTGCTGGCACCAATTCCGCCCGGCGATATCGGAAGCACCCCGATAAAAAAGATGATGGGAATATTTGAAAGGACGTTCACGAAGGGGACGGTGGCATTAAAGGGTTTGATTGCGATATACATCCCCACCATTATGAATATGTGCACAGGAAGCCTGTAGAGCCCGACCACAACATAGTCTCTTAGCCTCGCGCGGGAAAGGACGCTGAAAAAATCCTTCGTACGAAATTTTTCTAAAAACTTTATATTCCCGAACGCCCCGCGCCAGAAGAGGAGGTTCAGCGCAAAAAGAACGATACCAACAAGCGTGAAGGCGCGCACAAAGTAGGCGATGTTCATCCCCCATATCTCGAACGGCCACGTGGTAAAGAACGTCGTGACGAACGCAAGTACTGCAAGGATGTAAAGATCCAGCGCCACGATTATGCCGAATATCCCGAACATCTCAGACATCGCAAGCCCGTGTTTGCGGTTCTGATACAGCGCAAAAGCGGCCTGAGACGCCGCGTAGTTGATTATCATGATGAGATATGTGAGGCCCCTGGCAGGAAGGAGCTCTTTGAAAGACGCCTCGTGTCCAAAGTGACAAAGTATCTTTGTTATGACAAAAGTGTCCAAAAAATACATGAGAACAAAGTAACAGATAGCCAAGGCACAAAAATATGGAATATTCATTAATTTCAATGAGTTCCATACGTGTTCAATGGGATATTTATTGAATAAATAGGCGAAAATAGCCGCCGCTACCAGCCAAGGGAATATTTTTTTAAAAAAAGTACGCAACATTTTTTGATCCCTGCCGAACATAGGAATAGAAGTTTAATTTTCATTTGTCAACGACTTTGGGCAGTAACATGAAGGGAGAAGGCAGTAGTTGCTTGCCCAATCAACACATCCCCCACTCCTTCTCCCGATATTATTTTGAAGGCCGCGCGAGTTAATACTTGCGCGGCCTTTTTATTTTCTGTATTATGCGGCCCGATAATGTCGGTTTGTCATAGTCTTCGAGCGAAGTCGAGAAGCAATCATTGCTTGCCCCGAGCACAGTCGAGGGGTTCTCGACAAGCTCGAACAATATTATGAGGTGATAATATGAAAAAGAATATTCTGCTATCCTGCTTCTTACTTTTTACTTCCTGCTTTTTATTCTTCTCTTGCGGTAGTAGCACCTCCAACAAACTCACGGGTCCCGACCTTGATGTGGGCAAACTCACTTCTATAAAAATCGATCAGATAAAACTTACAGGCGGGTTAGAGGACGATAACGACACCGCGCTCGAAGCGGCCGTTTATTTAAGATGCAAGGAGAGCAGCAAATATCTTGCCTGCGCCGGACAAAGGCATGGGCTTGATCTGATGAAGATGTCGGGTGTTGCGTACGGAAAATTAGATATCTCGCTAGTTCCAGTGGATGGCGCCGATGGGAGCTGTCTTGATGTGGAGGTGGTCTTTGTCGAAAAGGACTCGAACGATTGTCCGAACACGGTGACAGGTGATGATGATATACTAGGAACTTCGTCAGCGGTAAGTATCGATGAAACCGGAAAGGGAGATCTCCTTGGCAGCAAGATCACAACAGCTGATGGAACCAATTGGGTAAGATTCTTCGGAGGCGACACAGAAGAAGCCACCGACATGGAACCTTCGGGAGCCATCACAGATGCCATTCTCACGCTGAACCAGATATATTTCACAAAACCCGATGTCTTTGGAAAACCCACAGACTATAAACTTGTTGTAAAGGACGAGACCGGCTCCAACGGATTCAGATGCGAAGCTTCGTTCGATGAAACCTTCGGCGTAACTAAAGAGAACATCATATACGGTGGACTCGGCATACAACTACTCGACGAGAGCAAGGCTCCGTGCGCAGTAACTACTGAAAACAGAACAACTATCGTAACCGTTACGCTCACGATACTTACCGATGACGGAAAGACCGTAGAAAATCTTGTGACAGATCCTAAAGATGAGTCAACGCTTGGAGATCTTGTTGACAATGATGGCATGAGAGAAAAATTTACGGACGATGCCGGATTTGTCCGTTTCTCGCATATTGATGGGTTTTAAGTTATTGTAATTATTGAATCTTTATAGTGCGCTATTTTTTGGGGGTTTTTTATGATTTTCTTAGCAACTTTTTTTGCCAAATGGCGATAAATATCTAAAAGGAGATGTCCAATATGAAAAGACTTCTGACGTTGTTGTTCGCAGTACTGATTGCTGTAGCAAGCGTGACGGTCGCTAACGCGCATCCTCATGCAAAGAAAAGTGCGGTGAAACATTCTCACAGCACGGCAAAGGCGGCGCCTCTTTATGCCGCGGCATCTACGCCGTTGGTTGAAGAGCCTGTCCTTGCATCTTCGGCCGAGACCTCCGTAACCCCGGTTGCAGAAACACCGCCCAAAACAGATGATGAGATAGTCGGGTACGATGGTGGTTTCTTCATAAGGAACAGTGACAAATCGTTTGTCCTTATGATAAACGGACGTATGCAACCTCAGGCCTATTTTCAAAAGACCACAGGTAGCGACAGCACGTGGACATTTGGTATCAGACGCGCAAGGCTCGATTTCGACGCAACAATGTGGACGAACACATCGTTTCATGTAACGTTAAATCACTCAACAAAGAGTGCCGCCTTTTCAACCGTGAACGTTTTCAATCTCGCCGTCGCTCATGTATTTGCACCAGAATTCAGCGTAAGCGTAGGTCAGGTCGGTCTTCCTCTTGATATCCTGCAGAGCAGGACATCTAACGGCTATCAGCTGCCAGAGGCCCCGAACATCATAAGCCAGATTGACGGCAGCGCGGCACAGTCGACACCTTTAAGATCGTCTTTCGGTGCGCCTTCAGGCATAGGCGTTTCACTTGAAGGTAAATTCTTTAAGAAACTTTATTATAGGCTTTCTGCCGTAAACGGAGCCGCTCAAGCAACGAATACCGTTACAGGAGGCGTGGTCAGCAACCCTTCAGGCGGTGAAGAAAGTGACTACACACTGAATTTTGACAAGAAGGTTTCCGTTGGCGCAAGGCTTGCATACGACATTTTTGAGAACACCGGCTCATTCGAGAACGACATGCCCTATTCTGAAAAGGCAAAGTGGATCGTAAGCATGGGGGGCATATATCAGGGAAAGAGACAGGACCCGAACTTTGCAGTTATGCCCACGATCAACTACCTTGTAACGGGTTCCGTCGGTTCATCATTTAAATACCGCGGTTTTGCAGTAACAGCCGAAGCGTATGCAAGAAAGACAAAGATAGGAAACCCGGGCAGCGCAACTTTCTATTCAAATACGCTTGATGACGCGGCATATTATGTGGATGGCGGCTATTTTGTCATCCCCAATAAACTGGAGATCGCGGCAAGGGGTTCGCAGCTCTTCCGTGAAGGTCCTACTAACAACTCCTATGAAATAGATGGAAGTATAAACTGGTTCCCCAGGGGAACGCCAAACTTAAAGCTGATGGCGGCTTACACGATGCAGAAGTTCTACGTGAACCAGACAAACGCCCCAACGGCAAGGAACCAGGCATTCACACTATTTCTGGCCACCTTCTTTTAAGTATAACACAGTATAAACCCCAAAAGCCGCAAGTTTAGAACTTGCGGCTTTTTTGTTGTTTTTCTTAGCAACTATAATTCCTGCCCCTGCCGATAACCACCATAGAAAGGAAGAGGTGGTTATGAAGAGACTTATCTTGTGGTTAATAATTTCAACAAACGGGTCTCTGCCGGCGCAAGGCTAGCCTACGACATTCTTGAAAATGCCGGCTCATTTGAGAACGACATCCCCTATTCCGAAAAGGCAAGGTGGACGATAAGCATGGGCGGAACATATCAGAGCAAGAGAGAGGACCCCAACTTTGTCGTCATGCCGACTCATTACAGGTTCGGCCGGAACATCGTTCAAATACAGGGGCTTTTCCATAACGGCCGAGGCCTACGGGAGAAAGACAAAGATAGACAACCCCGGCAGCACAACGTTCTATTCCAACACCCTTGACGACATGGCCTATTATGTGGACAGCGGATACTTCGTCATCCCAAATAAGCTGGAGATCGCAGGGCGAGTCGCTCAGATCTTTCGCGAAGGGCCTCACAACAACTCCTACGAGATCGACGGCGGCGTCAACTGGTTCCCTACCGGCCAGCCGAACCTTAAACTAATGACCGCATATACCATGCAAAGATACCACGAAAAACAGTCCGAAGGCTCTGCCGCAAGGACCCAGAAGGTCAGTAATTCTACCTTGCAACGCAGCAACTCCCCTGTTATATCTTCTTTCATGAACATAATGGATTATGTGGTTTAGAAAGCGGGGTTATGATTATGAAACTTGATTTTAGTTCCCCGAAAAAGGCTGTTAAAAGTCTAGGCAGAGCCATTACCCGAACACAAAAAGCGCCATCAGATGAGGAATTGCGTGACGCGGTGATCCAGCGATTCGAATACACATATGAACTTGCATGGAAAATGATGAAACGGCAGATAGAACAGGAGGCGCCGAACCCTGACGATATCGATCAATTGTCATTCAAAGACCTTCTTCGAACAGCGGCCGAAAAGGGGATCATTGCAGACGTTGAGGCGTGGCTGATCTACAGGGAGCAGAGGAATATCACATCTCATACTTATGATGAGGTCGAGGCCAAAAGCGTTTATGAAACAGCCTTAAAATTCCTTAAAGATGCGGAGGTTTTGCTTTCGAATCTGGAGAAACGCAGGTCATGATAGACATCCAAGAAGGTCATTTGAAAACCGTTCTTGCCATCTTATCAAAATATGTGCCCGGGTATGAGATTTGGGCCTTTGGTTCACGCGTCAATCAGAAGCCAAAGAAACATGCCGACCTCGACCTTGTGATCAAAACAGATTCTCCACTGCCGGTAAAAACCCTCGCCTTTTTGCGCGATGCCTTTTCAGAATCGAACCTACCGTTTAAAGTGGATGTCGTTGACTGGTCAAGAATAAACAAAGAATTTCAAAAGATCATAGAGAATAAATTTGAGATCTTATAGCTCACTTTTAGCCCTTGCTAAGCCAATTTTCCCCTGTTATATCCCCCTCCCATGAACATACAAGATCTATTTCATAAGCATATTCATGAGCAGCACGACATCTATGCGAACAATATAAACCCTCAATTTGTAAAGGTTTTAAGGACCATAGGCTTTGATAAGAACTACGTTAAGGCCGAGGGCCAGTACCTTTACGACAAAGAAGGGAACAAATATCTGGATTTTCTGGCCGGCTACGGCGTCTTTAACATGGGGCGCAACCATCCCAAAGTAAAAAAGGCCCTGCATGAGGCGCTCGACATGGACACGGCAAATATGGTCCAGATGGACGCCCCCCTGCTTGCGGGGGTCCTTGCAAAGAAGTTGCTTGAAAAGGTCAATTCATCCTACGGCGACAAAAGGTTGGACCGCGTCTTCTTTACGAATTCGGGAACAGAGGCCAATGAAGGGGCGATCAAATTCGCCAAATGTGCGACTGGACGCCCCAGGATAGTCTATCTCGAGCATGCATTTCACGGCCTATCTACCGGCTCGCTTGCACTTAACGGAAACGAGGAATTTAGGAGCGGTTTCGGCGACCTGCTGCCAGGATGCGTAGGTATCCCGTCTGATGACCTGAAGGCGCTGGAATATGAGCTGGCCAAAAAGGACATTGCCGCATTCATTTTTGAGGTAGTTCAGGGGAAAGGGGTATATGCGCCGTCAAAGGAATATTTTGCGCAGGCCGAGGCGCTTTGCCGGAAATACGGAACGTTAATGATAGCCGATGAGGTTCAAAGTGGTATGGGCCGCACGGGAAGATGGTTCGCATTCGAACATTTCGGGCTTAACCCCGATATAGTGACCATCGCAAAAGCCCTCTCCGGCGGGTTCGTTCCGGTAGGCGCCATACTTTACCGCGAAAAAATCTATGACAAGGTCTTTTCAAGGATGGACAGGTGCGTCGTCCACTCGAACACTTTCGGAAGGAACACCCTTGCGATGGCGGCGGGCATCACCACCCTCTCCGTCATAGAAGAGGAGGGGCTAGTTGAGAACGCGGCAATTCGCGGAAAAGAGATAGTCGAAGGTGTCGCGGCCATGAAGGAAAAGTACGAGATGCTCTCGGACGTCAGGGGCTACGGTCTCATGATAGCCATAGAGTTTGATCGGCCTAAGTCGATGAAATTAAAGATCGGGTGGGATCTTATTCACAAGGTGAACAAGGGCCTGTTCGGCCAGATGGTCGTGGTGCCGCTATTATCAAAACACAAGATACTCACGCAGGTAACGGGCCACAACTGCGATATAGTGAAGCTCCTCCCCCCACTCTGCATCACAAGCGAGGACGTGCGATATTTCCTCGCATCCCTTGAAGATATAATCGCCGACTGCCACAAGTTCCCCGGAGGCGCTTGGGAAGTTGGCAAAGAACTTGCCAAACGCGCAATTTCAGCTTAACTATCGCTCATCCTGAACCTGTCGAAGGATGAACGGATCTAAATGAGAGACAGATTACTCCTTTTTATCTCACGCCTGGTGACCAGACACCCATGGAGGGTCGTTCTCGCAAGCTTGATCCTTGCGCTGGCGAGCATCATCATATCGTCACTTTTCCTGAAGATGAACACGGATCAGGACGACCTTGTCTCAGAAAAACTTGCCTATCATAAGAACTACAAAGATCACTTAAGGGAGTTCGGTGATAAGGAATATCTCTACATTGTTGTCGAAGCGGACGACAATCTTCCGCAGGCAAAGGATTTCACAAGGGCCCTTGCAAAAAGGCTCTCATCGATACCCGACGTAAAAGAGGTCACATATCAGATATCGAACCCGAAACTTGAGAAGAGCTTTCTGTTGTATCTTCCGAACGGTCAGATAAGTACGATAGGCGAGTATCTACCCAAAATGGAAAAGATAGGCTCGTCTGCAGATGTCTTTGCAATGATGAACGAGACGATCGAGCATCTTCGCGAGTCACAAGTCGCCGGTAACGAATCACGGCAATTAGAGACCGGTTTTCTCTTCTTAGATAAGCTTTTGGACGGCCTCATAGGTGCGGCAAAGGACGACGAGGCCTACAGACCCTTCCTTCAGCAGGCCTTTTTCGGAGGAGACAGGGCGTTCGATGAGGACGGTTTCCTTCTCTCGGAGAACGGAAAGCTCCTCTTCGTGATGATAATGCCCGACAAGAACTACAAGACCCTTGCCGTCATCGATGAGCCTCTCAAAAAAATAAGGACTGCCCTTGACGGAACGCGGTCCGAGTTCCCGAACATAAAGGCCGGGCTTACCGGAAGACCGGTCCTGGCCGCAGATGAAATGAGGGTGTCGGATACCGATATGACGCTCGCAACGATCGCGGCCATCTTTATAGTTGCGCTCATATTCTTCATATACTTCAAAAGGCCCATCCGACCCGCAATGGCCGTGCTCGCGCTTATTTGCGGTATCTTGCAGACCTTAGGTGTAACGACACTGATAATAGGACATCTCAATATCCTTTCAATCGTCTTTGCCGTTATTCTCGTAGGCGCCGGAATAGAGTTCGGCCTTCAGATAGTTTCAAGATACCGCGAAGAACTTGCACACCATAAAAGTCCGGCCAGAGCCGTTGAGACCTGTATAACACAGACCGGAAAAGGGAATATGACCGCCTGTTGCACGACCGCAGCTGCGTTCTTTGCGATGTGTCTCACGAACTTCCTGGCCCTGCAAGAGCTTGGTTTCATAGCGGGCATAGGCATCATCTTATGCCTTATCAATATGCTAACGATGCTCCCCGCCTTGATGTTCATAGAGGACAGGGGTAAGCACCCGGAACATCTTCACACGACCCTTAACATCAACCTTACAAGGATAGCCTCGATATATAACAGACCGAGGGTCGTCCTTATCATAACGCTTGTGGCAACGGCGGCACTTGTCCCGGGGCTTTTCAGAGTGAGCTTTAACCATAACCTTTTGGACCTTCAGGCAAAGGGGCTTGAATCGGTGCTTTTTGAGAAGAAGATACTCGCCGAATCGAGCCAGTCGACATGGTATGTCCCATTCGTAACCGATACAAAAGAGTCCTCGCTTGCCTTGGCACAAAAAGTAAAGGAGTTGCCCACAGTTGGAAAGGTAGAGACAATAGAAGAGGTCGTGCCGGCCGGACAGGATGAAAAGATAGCGATAATACGTGTCATTGCGAGCCCGAAGGGCGTGGCAATCTCCCGAAATCAATCGCGGGGGATTGCTTCGTCCGCCGCCGGCGGCCTCGCAATGACGCACGAACTCAAAAAATTCAGGGAAAGTATATCGCACCTCACCGAGATGGCGTTCTCCGCAGGAGAGACGGAAGCGGTCGAATCGCTGGAGGAAATATCTACTAAGGCCGGAGAGCTTATTCAACTTATCACCGGTCACGAGACCAGGATAAACAAGTTCGATAAAGATTTCGCGGGCGACCTCTCAAAACATATCGAAATGTTAAGAGGCGGGCTAACGCCTGAAAGGGTCACCATAGAAGACATGCCGGAGACGATACAAAGAAGGTATGTCAGCGCAAACACTGGCAGATATTCGTTCTACGCGTATCCAAAAGAGGATGTCTGGGACCCGGCTAAAATGTCGGCCTTTATAAAAGATATCCGCTCGGTAGACCCGAACGTTACAGGAGTTCCGGTCGAGGTATATGAATCGAGCAAGCTTTTAGAGCGCAGCTTCCGACAGTCTGCAATGATCGCCATACTTGCCATCTTCATTATTGTGTCGCTTGACTTCAGGAACCTTAGATACACGCTCCTGGCGCTCGCGCCCCTTTGCTTTGGTGTATTCTGGCTTTTCGAGCTGATGGGCATATTTGGCGTAAAGTTCAACCTTGCGAACTTCTTCGGCATACCTATTATTTTGGGCGTCGGCATAGACAACGCCGTTCAGATAGTCCACAGGTACATTAAGGACAGGCACATTGAAAAGGTCTCTTCATTCATGACCCGCTCGACAGGGGTCGCCGTTCTCTTGACCTCCATAACCACATTTGCAAGCTTTGGGACCCTTATATTTGCCAGGCATCAGGGAATAGCTTCGCTCGGGCTTGTTATGAGCATGGGGACGCTTACCTGTTTCATAGGTTCGATGCTGGTGCTCCCATGTCTGTTAAAGATTTTCGGGCCTAGGGAATGATGATGGTCGGGGCCGTAATAGAGCCCTCTTCGTCCGGAACTTCAATAAGGTCGGAGGCCTTTCCAATCGGATAGATACCGTCAACATATGCCCTGAAAAGTATCTTGTCTCCCGCCTCGAGTGTTACATTGGTTATTTTGTAACTGCCGTCGCCAAACCAGTTAGTGTAAGGTTTACCAAGCAGATATGTCCCGTTGTTATCCTCGAGACCGATCGTAAGAACGCTGTTCGTCTTGCATGTTGGACATACCACCTTTCCCATGATGGTAAAGACATATGCGTGGGGATACTTGATAAGACCCGCCTGATCCACTATCTGCATTTCCGCATCCCGGTTGGACGAACCTGCGCAGGCCACAACAAAAGCCAAACAGACGACCGAAAGAATAAGATGTTTTCTCATGGGTCAAATTATACCACGGACAAATATATTCTCAACACTTGTTTTTGTATCTGCTTTGTGGTGTAAATAACGCCATGAACTCTAAAGAACGGTTCTTAGCAGCGTGCGCCCGCAAGGGGGTCGACAGGCCCCCCGTGTGGCTTATGAGGCAGGCGGGAAGATATCTCCCGGAATACAGATCGATAAGGGCCAATTATGACTTTTTGGAGATGTGCAAGACCCCTTCGATCGCCTGCGAAATATCCCTGCAACCATGGCTTCGCTATCATATGGATGCTGTCATTGTCTTTTCCGACATCCTCTTTATCCCCGAGGCCCTCGGGCTGACCCTTACGTTCAGGAGGGATGAAGGCCCAAAACTTTCTCCCCTTCTTAAAAACACCGCCGATGTCGATTCACTTAAAAAGGTCGATGCCGAAAAAGCGTTCGATTTCGTATATTCCTCCTTAAAACTTGTGAGAGAGAAATTACCGAAAGATGTTCCTCTGATCGGTTTTTCCGGCGCCCCTTGGACCCTTGCCTATTACATGACAGGAGATAGGGCCAATGAATGGATACCAAAGGACAAAGAGGCCCTTAAAAAACTCCTTTCCAAGATAACGGACGTGGTCATTGATTACGTAAAACTTCAGCAAAAGGCCGGCGCCGATGTGATTCAGATCTTCGACACGTGGGCGGGCGAACTTTCAAGGGAGGATTTTACGGAGCTGGCCCTTCCCTGCCTAAAAAGGATAGTTTCCGAAGGAAAGGTCTCGGCCCCGTTCATCATATATTGCAGAAAGTGCCATCATATACTTAATGAACTGGCGGATACGGGCGCAGATGCGATCTCGATAGACCCCGACACGCCGATCGAAGAGGCCATCAAGGTCATAGGCGACAGGGTGGCAATTCAGGGAAACCTTGACCCAAAACTTTTAACTACCACAGAAGGTTTCGTACGTCAGGAAGTTTCGCGTCTTCTTAGCAAGATAAAGGGGCGAAACGGCCACATAATAAATTTAGGCCACGGGATCCTGCAGACATCGAACGTCGAATGCGTGGAGTCTTTTGTGGAGACGGTCAAACACAGCCTTTAACTTATGTCCTTTAGAACCATCATAGACGGCCGGAACGTTGAAATATCGGAGTCGCTTCTTAATAAGTACAACACTAACGCCCCGCGGTACACCAGCTATCCAACAGCCCCGGTCTGGACCGACAAGTTCGGCCCCAAAGATCTAACTCACACACTTACGCACTTACACGCTCACGCACTTTCTTTATACTTTCACATCCCCTTCTGTTCCAAGCGTTGTCTCTTTTGTGGATGCTCAACTATTGCGACCGATAAGCACGAAATAGCAGCAAGATACATCGAGGCGCTAAAAAAGGAGATGTCCCTTACAACAGAGAAAATGTCGTCCAAGGAAAATGTCGTTCAACTTCACTTTGGCGGCGGGACGCCCACCTTTCTTTCGTGTCTTGAGATCGAACAGCTGTGGAAGGAAATCGTTTCTAACTTTAAGATCACAAAGGACGCCGAGATAGGGATCGAGGTCGACCCCAGGGTAACGACATCCGAACACTTAAGGCTATTGAGCTCGCTTGGATTTAACAGGATAAGTCTGGGCGTGCAGGACCTTTCGGACGACGTACAAAAGGCCATCGGCAGGATCGAGCCATTTGATCATGTCAAAAAGATGATAGATGAGTGCCGGACTTTGGACTTTGAAAGCATAAATATAGACCTTGTATATGGACTGCCCTTACAAACATTTAATTCGTTCAAGCGAACCATCGCAAAGATAATTGAGCTTTCGCCAGACCGTATGGCGCTTTTTAACTTTGCCTATCTTCCGAAAATGCTTCCTCACCAAAAGAGGCTTCCACCTGAAACGCTACCCTCTTCGGATGAGAAGTTCAGGATATTCTGCATGGCCATCGAGGAGTTCGGAAAGAACGGTTACGACTTCATCGGTATGGACCATTTTGCCAAAAGGAACGACGAAATGAGCGTTGCGGCCCGCGAAAAGACCCTCTGGCGCAACTTTCAGGGATATACTACGAAATCCGGAACCGATCTTTTGGGTTTTGGCCTCACATCGATAAGCGATGTTAACGGATGTTATGCGCAGAACGAAAAGAAGCTGATAAAATATTACAACAGGATCGAGGACGGCAAGCTTGCAACGGTCAGAGGATGGAAATTGAGTGAAAGAGACAAGTCAAGAAGAACGATGATACGCGAGCTCTTTTGCAACGGAGAGACACCTACAAAAGAATGCAGAAGCCTGATAACTGATCACCGATCACCAATCACAGAACTTGAGAAGGATGAATTGATCAAGATCAACGACTCAACTGTTCAGGTAACACCGCTCGGAAGGCTCTTTGTAAGAAATATCGCAATGGCGTTCGATGAATATCTGACCCCGGGTCCGATCGGATTTTCTAGGACCGTATAGACATCGGCTTCGCGGCGCTTGAGCGAAACCGGACACCGGTCGCTCGAACACCTTACCCGCCCCTGAAAAACCGGTCGCATATTGGACATTATGTCAACTTCGGTTGTAGAAAAAGGTGTTGGTGCTTGCGGGAGATCATTTCTTGAACAATGCGTCCAGTTTTGACTTGATATCGTTCTTGTCGGCCACTTTTTCAACCGCATCGCGGCCGAAAGAGAACATGTCGCAATAGTTGGGGCGGTCCTTTTCTTCTACCCGATATTCCACACGCTCCTTGCATTCATGAAAGGCGCCCCTGTCAAAGAACTTGCATTGAAGACAACAGTGAAGGGGGTTGCCGCACGAATCACATCCATCGCGAACCCCCACCCTGTCAATTATCTCTATCTCTTTCTGGCAGAAGACACATTTGGACATATGCTTATCTCATCCTTCGACAGGCTCGGGATGGATACATTTCACCCGTTTATATCATCATCGGGATCTTCGCGCTTGTAAAAATCATCTTCGTCATCAACGCTTCCTTCGACCTTCAGGTCCCTGAACGCTCGCCAGGATTGAAAACGGTCCCAGAGCATCTTGCTTTTCCTGCGGGTCACTATCTCTTCAATGATGCCGGTCGCAACATATGTAAGTGTCAGAAAGAGCATCGTGACCTTGGGTTCTGTGGCAATTAGAAAGAATATTCCCACAATGAACACCAGCACAAAGAACGACCATCTGCCTCTAAAATCGACCTGCTTGAAGCTATAGTACCTAAGGGTAGACACCATCAGTATCGCCAGGATGACGGTTATTATAAGGACGAACCAGCTCTTTAGGGGCGGAATGCCGTAGAGATAATCGTGAAATATGACCATGTTCGCAACGACATAGGCCGCCACGGGAATGGGGAGCCCCTGAAAATAGCGCTTTTCTACATTATCTATCTGGACGTTGAAACGGGCGAGACGAAGAGCTCCACAGGCAAAATAGAGGAACGCGGCAAGCCATCCCACCTTATCGAAAGGCTGTAGGGCCCAGGTGTAAAGAAGAACGCCCGGCGCCAGGCCGAAAGAGGCAAGGTCCACGAGCGAGTCGTACTCAACTCCAAACTCGCTATAGGCTCGTGTGAGCCTTGCAATACGGCCATCCAAGAAATCAAAGACTCCGGCAAAAAGTATCGACCATGCGGCAGTAACGAACTCCCCTTTGAGCGAAGATATGACGGAAAAAAAACCGCAAAAAAGGCTCGCAGTCGTGCAAAGATTGGGAAGGAGATATATCCCCTTCTTGATGCCTTCTCTTTTTACCGGCGTCTCATCCATACATGCCACCGTTTTTGGGGTCATTTTGGGGTCAGGCTTGACTTCTTGACTTTAAGCCTAAAGTCAAGAAGTCAAGCCTGACCCCAAAATTCCTAGTATTGTGCTACCAGCGTGGACCTTTTCCCCCTTTACCACTTTGGGAGAAAAAACTCCGGAAATATAAACATCGACCCTTGAACCAAATCGGATCATACCGAAGCTCTCGCCTTTGACAACAGCGTCTCCCTCTTTTAAATAACAGACGATGCGCCTAGCCACCAGTCCTGCTATCTGAACGAACTTGACGGTCCTGCCACCTTCTTCTTCAATGGTAATCGCGTTCTGCTCATTATCAAGAGAGGCCTTGTCCATAGATGCCACCAGGAACTTTCCCTTGTTATAGTCTATCTTTTTTATAACTCCCGAAACCGGTATCCTGTTCACATGAACGTTAAATACCGACATGAATATATTTATCCTTGTCCCGCCGCCTTCAAGGGGAAGAACGTCAAGCACCGTGCCGTCCGCCGGGGAAACTAGCATGCTCTTATCTTCCGGAATATCGCGTTCCGGGTTCCTGAAGAACCAGACGACAAAAAGAAGGAGCGCCAAAAATGGCAACGCCAACAAGGAACTTATCGTTAATATAATGACAAAAATCGCGAGAGCTATCCCTATGAAGGGCCAGCCCTCGCGAGCTATGTAATAATTCATTTATTTTTTAGTGCCCCGGCTTGTCCTTCTCCCTGTATTTTCTAAGCAGCATCTCTATTTTATCCTTACCGACGAGCTTCTGCTTCTTTATCCGCTGTCTTTCCATCTGCTCGTTCACCGAAAGATACGATTTGTTCTCGAGCTTTTCCAGTTCTTTTTCATACTCCACATGCTCTCTATAAAGCTCGTCGAGCGTGTGGTCCTGGGTGCTGAACTTTGCGATCAGCTCCATGTCTCTCTGCTCCATGATACACCTCCTATTATGATGGGGGGAACGTCTCGCCTCCAAAGCGAGGCTCCTCCCCCCCAAGCCCCTTTCGCTCGCGCGGATTAAATCCGTCGCTCGCTCACCAGTATTTAAAGACCGATGGTATCCTCATCCCCATGAGAGACCGCTTCAGTGGAAAGAACCTCGGCAACAACGACCGTTATGTTGTCATCGCCACCGTTCTTGTTAGCAAGCTCTATTAACTGGTTGCATGCATCTTTAGGAGAAAGCTCGCTCACGACCGCTACCATATCTTCATTCGGCACCATGTTGCTTAAGCCGTCAGAGCAAAGAACGAACTTATCGCCGACCTTCACAGGTTTTACGTTCACATCTACATCGACATCTTCCTGAAACCCGACCGAGCGGGTGATTATGTTCTTCAGTTTGTGGTTCTTGACCTCAGCGGGCTTGATGACCCCGGCCCTAAGTTGCTCGCCAACCAGCGAATGATCTTCTGTAAGCTGTTTTATCTTTCCGGCGCGGACAAGATAACATCTGGAGTCGCCGACATTTGCGTAATACACTTTGCCTTCGACGAACATGAGAGCAACTATCGTTGTCCCCATCCCGTGAAGGGAAGGGTCGTTCGCCGACTTTTCGTATATTCTCATGCTGGCAACGGATATCGAATATTTAAGGTACCCTTTATAATCTCCCGGCTTTACCTCCATGTCCGACTGAAGCGTCGTGTCCGGGTCTACCGAAAGTTCGGAAATGACCTCTTCTATTGTGGCGGTGGCAAGCTTGCTCGCATATTCACCACCCAAATGTCCGCCCATTCCGTCGGCTACGACGTATAAGTTGTGACTTGAATTGATAAGGTACGAGTCTTCGTTTCTTTCACGGCGGCATCCGATGTCGGAAGCACCAAATCCTGATATCTCCATAGGCGGTTCTCAAGCTATACTAATTGTTAAATTTTTCAAACAAAATATTCAAGTTCCGCTAACCGACAATCCCTCCACCAAAAGGCTGACCCCTCCGGTCAAATGCCAGAATTTGAGGTCGTTTCCCACCCCGGTCACATGATTAAGCATATCATGAAGGTTTCCGGCTATAGTAACCCCCTTAACTCCGTGAAGATCCTGTCCATCCTCCACCCAGAACCCTTCGGCCCCTACAGAAAAATCGCCGGTTATCTGGTTGACCATGTGGAGCCCCATGACGTCGGTAACATAAAACCCTACCTTCATCTCCCTTTTCAGCTGATTTAGGGGCTTGTTCCCCTTTTCAATATAAAAGTTCCTTATCCCTATCTTGGGGGTCTGGCTAATAAGAGGCCTTATGCTAGATGCCGTAGATGGCAAGCCTACCTTCTTGGCATAAAAGGCATCCGACAGAAAGTTCTGAAGTATGCCTCCCCTTACGACCGGGGTTCTCTTGCTGGCCGACCCTTCGGCATCGTAAGGGACCGACGCAAAGCCGTTGGGCCTTGTGGGGTCGTTAATCACACTTATATTCGGGGAGTATATGCGGGTGTTGAGTTTCCCCCGAAAACGCGACCTGTTCTTGTGAACCGCATCGGCAAAAAAAGAGGGGGCGATCAAAGAAAGTATCTCCGCAACCACCTGCCGGTCCAAGATAACGGGGGACATGGTAGAGGCTATCTTTTTGCTGTTGAGATAGGAAACCGCCCTCTCCGAGGCCTTCTTTCCTATCACGGAGGGGCTCAACTTCTTCGGATCAAAGGCATATTCCATTTCCGATGCGCGTTCCGAACCTTTTTCATCTTCCGCAATTGAAGTGACCCTGAACGCGCAGAGGGCGGATGCAAAACTTACATCGACCCCGTTCGAATTCACAATATGGACTTCTTTTAACATCTCTTCGTAACAGGGCTGACGGACATTCTTTATCCTTTTATCAAAGGCCAAGGCGGCCGATTCAAGTTCCCTTGTCATGCCTATCTTTTCATCAAGCGTTGCGGAAAAGAGGCCCGCGGAATTCTCGCCAATGAAAGTGGATGTTGTAACTTCGGGAAATACAAGCTCAGGCTCTACCTGAACACTTTGAGAGGCGCCAACCGCCATTTCTATGAGGTCCTCATCTTTTGTATCGGGGCTCGTCGAAAAAGCGAAGCCCAGCCGGCCGTCCTTGATAACGCGAACGGCCTTCCCCTTTTCTACCGATGTATCAAGGGCCTCAACGGCATCATTCTTGATTTCAATATTAAGATTCTTTGTGACCTCGCTGTAGATCTCGTACTGGAGCATAATTATTGACCTGATAGTACATAAGTTATAGGCTTGTGTCCATGCAAGAATTATTCAGCGAGCCGGAAAAGAGGGGTTACGAGCCCCTTGCAGAGCGTATGCGTCCCCAAAATATCGACGATGTCGTGGACCAGGACCATATTCTAGGTAAGGACGGCCCCCTGCGCGGTGCCATAAGAACGGGCGAACTTCCTTCGATAATACTCTGGGGCCCTCCCGGTTCGGGAAAAACCACCATCGCCAAGGTGATAGCAAATTCTATTGATGCTCATTTCTTTTCGTTATCCGCAGTCCTTGTTGGGGTAAAGGAGGTGCGCGAGATAATCGACACCGCCCAAAAACAACGACGGCTCACCGGCAAAAAGACCATACTTTTTGTAGACGAGATACACAGGTTCAACAAGGCTCAACAGGACGCCTTTCTTCCGCACGTTGAGAGCGGCACCGTGATACTCGTCGGCGCGACCACAGAGAACCCCTCATTTGAAATAATCTCTCCCTTGCTCTCACGCTCCAAGGTCTATGTGCTAAATCCCCTCACCGAAGAGGGAATTGTTGCCATCCTAAAAAGGACGCTTGCGGACAAGGAACGGGGGCTCGGCAAAAAGAAGATCAAGATAGACGATGAACCGCTAAGGGTCATAGCAAGGACCTCTGACGGCGATGCCAGAAGGGCGCTCAATACGCTGGAGATAGCCGCATCGCTTACCAAAGGTCGAACATCCAATACGAATCACGGATCACGAATCACGATTCATGAGATACAATCTGCGCTTCAAAAGAAGTCACTCATGTACGATAAGCTCGGGGAAGAACATTACAACATAATAAGCGCCTTCATTAAGAGCATGCGCGGAGGAAACCCCGATGCCGCACTCTACTGGATGGCAAGGATGCTAGCCGCCGGCGAGGAGCCTCTTTTCGTCGCAAGACGAATGGTCATCTTTGCCTCCGAAGATATAAGTAACGCCGATCCCCAAGCCATTCAGGTCGCCGTATCCTGCATGCAGTCGCTCGATTTTGTCGGGATGCCCGAAGGCTGGATACCGCTTGCCCAATCGGCCGCCTACCTTGCAACCGCGCCAAAGAGCAAAAGTTCCTACCTCGCCTACAAGGCGGCCCTAAAAGATGTGGAGGAGCATGGCGCCCTGCCTGTTCCCATGCATATCAGGAACGCCCCCACGAAACTTATGGATGAGCTCGGCTACGGTGACGGATATAAAGATCCTCACAGATTTGACGGAAATTTCGTGAAACAGCAATATCTTCCCGACAAATTAGGTGCCAAGATATATTACAGGCCTACAGAAAATGGATACGAGAGGCATATTTCAGAAAGATTGAAGAGTTGGCGCTAAATGGCATGGCACTTGCAGTTATAAGACGTTAGAATGTGTGATTAGTTGAAATTATTAGGCATTTATAGCGTCAAAATATCAATATTCGTCAATTTTTTGACGATCTTATCGAAGGAGGATATTAAAATGATAAACAAAAAAGTCGTTTTGGCAATTATGACGGTTGGTATGATGGGGCTGTTCTCTTCATGCGCAGACAATAAATTCACGACACCGGGCGAAAAATTGACCACAAAGATCGAGACCAGTATAAACGATCTTATTACCTGTCCCACAGCCGGAAGCAAGGAGTACAAATTTATCGATGCGTTCAAGCTGAGCGAACCGGCCGTAAAACCGGAGGTTGATCCGACAGTTTTGGATGATAAGTTTATAGTGGCGGTTCAAGCTAAGATAAAAGCCAAACACATGCCTAAAACGCTTAACTACAATGATATCTCATTTACCTTGAGTGTGGCATATCCGTTTGGAATTAGTATCGCTGAAAAAGAAAAGCCCCCAAAAGAATGCGACCTCATTGATATTGTGCATTCTTACGATTGGGGACTTTGGAATTGGCAATACCCTTATAGCGCCTGTCTTTGCCATCGGTAAAATTTTTGGTCTTAGATCCGTTATTATCTCAGAGCTGGTCAAGGACGGACAGATCGACTGCAGCGCCTTCAAGGCCTCTCCGCAATGGCCGATAAAAAAGATACTATTCGCCAATTCCCAAGATAATACCCGGGAAATGGTCACAAAAGAGACAATTGTGAATGAATCTGGCGCGGAACTGGGCGTTTCGGCCGGAAAAGTGGTAGAAACGGCTTCTCTTAACGCCCCTCCGCCCGAGGCAAAAACGGACGTCGCCAAAGAGGACAAGCATGTACTATCTGATTATATATATTTCTTGGCCGCGGATGACTGGGTAGGAAGAATAAAACCCTCAATGGTCGAAGGGGGATGCGTTGAATATCTATGGGATATTTCAAAGAATCCAGATCTTAAAAATAGTGCTGTGGTCAAAAATGAGATCGCCTTGCAGGGGAATAGCCTCGTCATTAAATTCATTGAGCCGAGCTTGGCTGGAACACGCAGTGCTTTGGTTAAAGAACCAAAGACAACCGCCACAATATCCATAGATCTCTTGTCAGGCGAGACAAAAGTGGAAAAAACCCGGTAGATTTCCTTTGCATTCTCTCAATAAATAAGTAAAATGGGACAAAAGTCACCATGGCTCGACAAGCTCGCCATGAGCGGTGTAACTATGCCAATTTACGAATATAACTGTGCCAAATGTAACAAGCATTTTGAGGTCGTCCAAAAGATAACCGACGAGACTAACGCCAACTGTCCCACTTGCGGCTCTTCCTGCAAGAGGGTGATGAGCCAGACCAGCTTTTCGCTCAAAGGAGGGGGATGGTATAAGGACGGGTACTCTTCATCATCTGGCGGAAAAACGACCGAAATCAAAAAGACCGATAAAAAATAATGGTAGATCGAATCGATAAACCAGAGCCGATCACTCCTTATCATATAGATGAGGCGGCAAGCGCCCGCAAGGACAAAGATCGTGATGAAGGCCAGCAACAAAGGGATTCCGACGAATATTCCGGTTCTCACGCGGCACCGGGCTGGCAAAAGATCTACGCCGCGTCAAGCAACAGGCGCTACTTAAAGGTTCGCCGCGAAGAGATCACCCGCGCATGGTACAGAGGTACGGCGATGCAACGCGGCATCTCCATTGTTGAGGCCGACCTTGAGGTGGGTAGGGGTAAGATCATCAGGGCGGCCCATATCATCCTGCCGGCGCGCGAAGACTTTTGGACGCTAAAAAGATTTCAGCCGGGACAGGAGATCCCGCTTAACATACTTCTCAAAGATCCCGTTCTTGAGATAAGCGTTCCGGCTCCCAGAACACCTGTCAACACTACCTTGACGAACGAGGAAGAGGCGATCGTCGGCACAAAGGACAACAAGAAACTTATGATATACGCGGCGCTGGGGGCCGCTATCTTGCTAATAGCGTTAATATTGCTCCTTAGGTAAACTCTATGCAAACATTTGAGCCAAAGCAATTCGGCAAATATTATCTTCTGGAAAAACTCGCGGTAGGGGGAATGGCCGAGATCTATAAGGCAAAGACCTTCGGAGTTGACGGTTTCGAAAAGCTTCTCGTGATGAAAAGGATACTTCCGCATTGCAGCGCGGACAAGGACTTCATTACAATGCTGGTGGATGAAGCAAAACTTTCGGTCACGCTTTCACATGCCAACGTCGTACAGGTGTACGACCTTGGAAAGGTAGGCGACGATTACTTCATATCGATGGAGTATATAAGCGGCGTCAACCTTCGCGACATAATCTACCGTTGCCGCGAAAAGAACATAAGGATACCCGAAGAGCTTTCAACTTATATATTGAGCGAGGTCTGCAAGGGCCTTGATTACGCCCACAGAAAGACAGATGCGAGCGGAAACCCGCTCAATATAGTTCACAGGGACGTATCACCGCAGAACATTCTCATCTCATACGAAGGCGAGGTCAAGATAGTCGATTTCGGCATCGCCAAGGCCGCCATGAACATCTCTCATACCATGGCCGGCATACTAAAGGGTAAGATCGCGTATATGTCGCCCGAACAGGCGCTTGGCAAATCGATAGACTATCATGCCGACATCTTTTCGACCGGCATCGTGCTCTATGAAGCCCTTACCGGCGAAAAACTGTTCACAGGCGAATCTCAGTTCGAGGTCCTTAAAAAGATACGCACGACAAAGATGGACCTGACAAAGCTCCCGGGTACCATGCCGGACGGACTAAAGAACGTTCTGGCAAGGTCTCTAGCCTATCTTCCAAAGGACAGGTATGCCTCCGCGGGCGACATGCAGATAGACCTCACGCGCTATCTCTACACGTCTCACGTGGACTTCACGCCGCAAAAACTTGCGGCCTTCATAAAAGAGCTCTTCTTCGATGAGATATCCAAACAACGCGAACGCGGTGCCCTTGAACAGGTGCTCGAGGCGCAGACCTCTTCAATAAACGTCTCCGAAGAGGCGCTACAAGAAAACCTTGTCCATCGCGAGGACACTTCCCCTACGATACAGGCATCCGAACATACAAGCGCATCGTCCTACCAAGGAAGGGAAGCGACCGAGAAGACTTCCTCCTCAAAAAAAAGCCTGTTCCAAAGACTTGCAGCGACCGCCACGGTCCTGACGCTACTCGTAGGTGTCGGATTTGCTTATTTCAAGTTCATTCATCCGCAGCTGACCGGCAAAACGGATATTACAAGACATGGTATCGAAACCGGCCACACCGGCACGGCAAATGTATTTTCGAACCCTTCCGGCGCCAAGATATTCTTAGACGGAAAAGATACGGACCTGACAACGCCGTCCATTCTTGAGAACCTCACGATAGGAAAGATATATAAGATCAAGCTTGCCAAAGAAAAATTCGACGACTTTGAGAAAGACGTAGCTATAAATTCGGCGGAACCTGTCATGATGGAGACCGAGCTTCGGACGGAATCGGGCACTCTTGAGGTAAAGAGCGACCCCGACGGCGCAATGATCTATGTGAACGGTCTCCCCACCAACCAGTCAACGCCGGCCATACTTAAGGACCTTCAGTTAAATAGCGACCTCAAGATAACCCTTGTAAAACCCGAATACAAGGATCTGGACCAGTCGGTAAAGCTTTCCAACTCCAAACCGCAGACTCTGATAGCAAAGCTGATCAAGGCTACCACCGAAATGGGCTCGGTAATGATCACATCCACCCCTCCGGGGGCGCAGGTATTTTATAACGGCCGCGATACCGGGATGGTCACGCCGTCCACCATTTCAAATATTCCCGTTGGGGAAAAGAGCAATATTCGTCTCGCAAAGTCAGGATTCGAAAATTTTACACAAACCGTCACTTTGAAAGACGCAAAGCCGCTCGACATTACCGCCGAGCTTAAGCCGACCAAAGAAAAACCTGTTGCCAAGGCAAAAGCGGCGGTCACAACGGCAAATGTAACATCGAGACCGTCCGGAGCCAGAATATACCTTAATGGAAAGAGCACGGGACTTAGAACACCGGCCACATTAAAGAACCTTGATATCGGAAAGAACTATTCAGTAAAACTCGCGAAACCAAAATTCGAAGTGGCAATAAGGGAGTTCACGGCAACCGACAATGCCGCATCTGTGAGAGCGGACCTTAAAGAGATAGCAAAGGCGGAAACTCCCATAACGCCGGAAGCCCCGAAACCCGTGGAAAAACCGTCCGAACCGGACACCAGCTACAGAGCCGGTGCGGAAACAGCAACGTTAAGCCTTAGCTCGGATCCTTCGGGAGCGGAGGTCTTTGTTAACGCCGAGTTCAGGGGCACGACCCCTATAACGATAACAAGCCTGCAGCCCGGAACGGTCCGTCTTCTTATCAATAAAGAAGGGAAGGCGCGCTATTCGCAGAAGGTCTCTTTAAAACCGGGCGAAAAGAAGAACCTTGGAACAGTGAAACTTGGCGAACTTTACGGGTCGGTGTCAATAAGCTCATCCCCATCGAGGGCAAGGGTCATATTTGACGGCGAGGACATTGGGGCAAAGACCCCTGTCACCATCAAAAAAGTGCGCCGCGACAAACAACACAACATCAAACTGGTCCTCGGCGGCTACAGGGCGTGGGAAAGAAGTTTTGACATGCAGGATGCCGACGACAAGAAGTTCAATGTAATAATGGAAGAATAAAATTATGGCAAAGACCACCAAAAAAGAATCAAGGAAGGACTTTGAAAACAAGACGCAGATAATAAAAATGGATGAAGGAAGCGCTTCCATCTCTCTTCGCAAATGTCAGCTTTCTGTCATTGACGGACCGGACAAGGGGAAGAAATATTCTCTGGTAAAGCCTATCACAAAGATAGGAAAGAAGGAGAATAACGACCTTGTCCTTGCCGACACGACGGTATCCAGAACCCATCTTGCCCTTGAATATTCCTCCGACAATTTCCTTCTTCGCGACATGGATTCCACTAACGGCTCCTATGTCAACGGCACCCGCGTCAAAGAGTCCTACCTTGTTCCCGGCGACAGGATAAAAATCGGGAACACGACCCTTGAATTCGTGGCCTTCGAAGAAAAGGTAAAGATAGAACCTTCCGACAAGGAGATCTTCGGAGAGATGGTCGGCATATCGATAAAGATGCGCCAGATATTCGGCCTCCTTGAGAAAATATCGGCCTCCCTCGCAACCGTCATAATAGAAGGCGAAACGGGGACCGGCAAAGACCTCGTCGCAAGGGCGATACACGAGAACAGTCCGCGGAAGAACAAACCCTTCGTCGTGTTCGATTGTTCTTCAGTAGCCCCGAACCTTATCGAATCCGAACTGTTCGGCCACGAAAAAGGCTCGTTCACCGGCGCCATCAAGACAAGGCGCGGAGCGTTTGAAGAGGCCAACACAGGGACGATATTCCTCGACGAAATAGGAGAGCTGACGCTCGACCTTCAGCCAAAACTACTGCGCGCACTTGAAAGCAGGGAGATAAGACGCGTAGGCAACAACATTCCGACCCCTATCGATGTGAGGGTCATCTGCGCCACCAACAGGAACCTCAAGAAAGAGGTCGCCGAAGGAAGGTTCAGGGAAGACCTCTACTACAGACTTTCCGTGGTTCGCATACTGCTACCGCCCTTAAGGGAAAGGGCGGAGGACATTTCTCCCATAATTGAAAAATTTCTCCTTGGAGGAAAGTTCAACAAGAAAGAGGATGGCTCTCTTCACGTCACCAAGGTCGACGATGACGCGCTGAAGGCATTGCAGCGATACCGGTGGCCCGGAAACGTGAGGGAGCTGCAAAATCTCGTTGAAAGGGCCGCCGCCGTGGCCGGAGGCGAGACCATAACCAAAGAACAGGTCGACTTTGTCTTTTCGGAACTTGAAAGGGACGATGACAAGACCGAAAGAATGGAGGTCGTCAAGGACATCCCCTTTAAAGAGGCAAAGCAAAAGGTGGTAGAGGTGTTCGAGCGCGACTATCTTTTGGACCTCCTGCGCAGGAACGGTTATAATCTCTCCAAGGCCGCGCGAGAGGCCGGAATAGACCGCAAGCATATCCGAAATCTGCTGAAAAAGTACGGGATACCCACTAAAGATGATGAATAGAGGGCACCTCTAAAAACCCATTGTTATGTCATTGCGAGGAGCGTCCAGCGACGAAACAATCTCCATAAATCAAGTGTTTATGGGGGATTGCCGCGCCCCTTCGGGGCTCGCAATGACAGAGTGAGTAGTTTATAGAGGTGCCCTAGAGTCAATCCCGATCGTGGTGAGCTCATCGTGAGCTTGTCGAACGACGAACCATGAGCACGTATTTATCCTTCGACAGGCTCAGGATGAGCGGTCAGCAATAAGGTCATTTCTTCTTTGAGGCGGCATCCATAGTGCGTTTGAGCGCTATCACCAGCGAGCGGGCACGGTTGGCCCAGAGGTTCCTTCCGGACATATCCAAAAGGATCGCATTCTTAAAATCTTCGGCCGCTTTCTTAAAATTCCTGTGGCGCAGGAATATCTCTCCCCTGTTAACGAATGAGCTTATATCCTTGTTGTTTATCTGAATGGCCCTTGTGTATTCAAGTATAGCCTCGACCGGCTTGTTCTTTTTCTGATGAATGGCGGCCATTACCGAATGAAAATAGGCGTTCCTGTGATCGAGCACAAGGAGGGCCTGGAATATCTTGTGCGCCTCTTCAACTCGCCCGTGCTTGAACTTCACCCAGCCCGCCTCGGCAAGCTGAAAGAGCTTCTCGCGGCTTATACCTTTAAGCTCGGCGAGCGAGATCTTGTCTTCCAGAAACTTGGTAAACAGTTCGATGATCCTTTTTTTGCGCGCTGGAGTGGGATCGAGAATAGGAACGTGTCTTGGATTGCCTGCTGTCTGAACCGCTTCTTCTGCCATATATTATCAGCCTCCGAGCCCTATCTTCCTGCCCATTTCCATTGTAAGGGTCTGGATCATATCCAAAAGGCTCTTTCCCGAATCGAGAGATGTCTTTGTGGCGGTAGCAGTAGCGTTAAGATCGTTCATCGTGAAGGTCATCAACTGATTCACTTCCTTTAGCTGCGTGCTGGCTGTCATCGAGTCTTTCTGAAAATCGAGAGAATCTTTGAGCTGGTCGGTCACCTTCATCGCCTGCTTGTTATAGTTCCAGACCTTTTTGGAGAGCTGGGTGAAAATAACGCCGTTCTTTTCAACATTGACCCGTGTGAGCGCAACGACAAGAGTTGCCGCGTCTATCAAGCCTGCCTTTGCCTTCTTTAAAAGCTCCGCCCACTGTTTTTCAAGCTCGGCGCTCTTATTTGCAAGCTCCTGACTGAACTGCGCCTCCATAATGGAAGGCTCTAAAATATCGGTCCAAAAATTATCCCATTCGTCAACATGGTTCTGAATGTTCTGAAGGTCGGGTTCACCCTGTCCACCTCCCTGATTATCAGAAGGGGCATCATCACCCTTACCTTCGACCATGGCCTTGGCAAAGATACCGCCAAGCGTTTTTTCATCATTGGCAGAAAAAGCAGCGGTCTGATCGTGCATCTGAAAGTGCTCGATATTAGGGGGCGGCATGGCACCCGTCACCTCATAAAGGGGCTCCGGCCTTGATAGCTGTAGCCACTCCTGTCCTCTTTGATTTACGAACTGTTCAAGGTCGGATTCGGAAAGTCCGAGGATCTTAAAAACATCTTTGATGGATCCCTGCTTGAGCGCCGCCGCAACCGCGGGGTTATCAAACGGAAGCCTAACTGCGCTCTCGCCTATCGTCGCCTTTCCTATGTGGTCTATCGGCATGGATTACTTCTTCTTTTTCTTCCCCTTTTCGGCCTTTTTATCCTTTTCATCCGTCTTTGCGGCCTTTGCCTTCTGGGCCGCAAGCACCTTCTCCACCTGTTCTATCTTCGCCTTAAGAACGCGCGCCCTGTTCGCCCACTTGTTCTCCTTCTTGGGGTCCAGCGCTATCGCCTTGTCAAAATCGGCCGCGGCGTCACCAAAGATCTTATGCTGAAGATATATCTCGCCCCTGTTCGTGAGACTCACAACATCGGTCGGATTCAATTTTACAGCCTCGGCATATTCGGCTATCGCCTCGCCAAAACGTTTCTGGCGCTGCAATATGGAGCCCATCATCGAGTGATAATAGCTGTTGTTCCAGTCCATGATGGTAAGCATCTTAAAAAAACGCTCGGCCTCTTCGTAGCGGCCGGTCTGGAACTGAAGATAGCCGTACTCGACCATGTCGCGGACCATCTGCTTTGGAAGATTGAACATGTCGGACCAGGAGACCTCCCCTTCTATGAACTCTTTGACCCTGTCGGCCCCTATCTCTCTGAGCTCTTTGGGAGTATCTTCTTCGAGGCGCTTAAAGAACCTTTCAAGCTCTTTTGTGGCCTCTTCTTTGGACATGGTCTTGCCGGGATCATCCGGCAAAAATACAGTTTTTTCCTTTTTGGACGGCATATTTAACCCCGTTTGATAACAATTTACCATTTGTTAACGCCGTTTACCAGCAATTTCTACTACCCACTCCGCTACGTTCTAATCGAAGGGATGCGCTAGCTCGTCTGAGCAGAGACGCTTGACATGCCGTCTTTTCGGTCGCAGAACTTTTGTGGTTTTGAAAATCATAAAATTTGGCGGCTTCCATGCGACAAGCTCTGTCAGCCACCAAATTTTAAAACCACTAAAAGTTATGCTCCCTCATACGCCGGCATATCATCCCTCCGAACAAACGTTCGTCGGGAGCGCCAGTCTCTGCCCAGACGAGCTAGCGCATCCCTTTAGCACGAATGAAGACTTCATCAAAAATGGGTACAAGAAGCATTATAATTGCGTGAGAAGTGAGGCAGGTGGGGTGTGAGAGCGATATCGCGGAGGGCGCGGCATCGGCAGCCATTTTATAAACGCCGTGCCCGAGCGCTAAGGTGCCGGTTTCGCGGCGTTTGAGCGAAACCGGACACCGGTCGCTCGAACACCCAACCTGTCGCACTTCGAAATCAAGCAGAATGCCTCATTTATTATCCACATTTTTAATGTGGCGGAATGGATTTCAAAGAGCAGATAAAAAGGCCCCAAGGTTCTTTAGCTATAACTAAATCCCCGGGGCCCCTGGTTTCGTAACTAGTAACTAGTAACAAATTACGAGTCACAAGTCACTGCTTCTATTATCTCCACACGCTTAAGTTGCTCATCACCTTACCGGCCACGTCGAGCAAGCTCTTTTGGACGTTCGTGAGCGTTTCAACTATCTGCGTGAACTCTTCCATCATCTGAGATATCAATTTCTGCGAAGTTGCAACGATGCCTTCTTCCGATTTGATCTTCTGGAGCTCTTTTTGCCATTCGGCCTGCTCGGCCGCGCTTTCGCCAACCTTAAAATTTAAGAGCTTTTCCGTTGCCTTACGCGACGTCTCCTGAAGCTCAATGAGCTTTGTTCCCATCCATACGTTCTGAAGGGCCTTGTCGCGGGCGATAACATAACCGATAAATCGCATGAACTGGTACATGGCCCCGATATCGCCCGACATCGCCATTCTTGCATAATAGAAGAAGAGGGTCATCATATGCTGGCGCTTCTGCTGTTCTGACTGGATGTCATATAGATCGAGGAGTCCGCTATCGGCTCCGGGCCCTAAGTTAAGGCCGTTATTAGCATCAAATGCCTTGCCACCAACGAGTCCGTCGTAGGGAGAAGAGCCTCCCATCGCCTTTCCTGCCGCCGCCTGATTATTCGTCGCCGACGTGCCCGGGGCATCATCTCCGCCAGCCATTCCTTTATATGCAAGCGGTGTCTGGGCGGATGAACCCCCGGCTGAACCTGGTGCATCCGCACCAGCCGGAGCCTGTTTACCAAGAAATGTCATTACCTGTTTTTTAAGGTCCTCTTTAAGATTGATCGACTTATTATCGAGAGCATAGGTAAGTTTTGATTTCGCCTCTTCAAGCTCACCCTTTAAAGCCTTGACTGCTTTTAGTTGCGCCTGTTGATCTTGTAATGTCTTTTTTGCGTCACCCGTAGCCGCCTTAATCCTATCATCCAAATCCTTAATCTTCTTATCTAGATCAGCAATATCTACATTCTTAAACTTGGACTCAAGTGTTTGCGCCTTTTCTAAAAGGAGAGCAACATCTTCTGGTGATCCAGGATTTTTACTAACCGCTTTATCTAGCAAGGTCTCTAGTGAATATACATCGCCATCTTTGACTTCAATACCCTTGAATAAGCCAAAAAGCGTTGTAGGGTCAATTTGCAGTTCATTGGCCAGCGCCTTAAAATTATCATCATAGGCTAACTCGGTGCCATTTACAGATAACGTATTGGGTGCCGAACCACTATTTACAGTAATCGTCATAATCATTCCTCCAAATTTACTTGTTAAATACTACCACCTGCCGAGTATTATAGCAATCT
>PCWZ01000012.1 GCA_002796305.1 Deltaproteobacteria bacterium CG11_big_fil_rev_8_21_14_0_20_49_13 | reverse complement strand
TAAATCAAGTGTTTGCGGGAGATTGCCGCGCCCCTTCGGGGCTCGCAATGACAGAGTGAGTAGTTTATGAGGTGCCCTTGATCAATTCATTTGAGATTTTGTGTGGTTTCATGTAGGTTTCATGTAGGTTTCATTCCAGATCTATGAAGAATCTCGTTGTAATAGCCGTTGGTGGCAATTCCCTCATAATGGATGATAGACACCAATCTATCGCCGATCAGTATTCTTGCGTGGCGGCCACCGTAAGACATATAGCCACGATAATAGAAAAGGGCTATAGGGTCGTTATAACCCACGGTAATGGCCCACAGGTGGGGTTCATACTCTTAAGATCTGAGCTGGCAAGGAGCAAGATCCATACCGTTCCTCTTGATTCGTGTGTTGCCGACACCCAGGGGGCCATTGGGTACAACTTTCAGATGGCGCTTTACAACGAGTTAAGGCGAAGGGGGCTAAAGCTCCCCGTTGCAACTGTGGTGACCCAGGTGGTTGTCGACAGGCACGACGAAGCCTTTAAGAATCCCTCAAAACCGATAGGCCTTTTTTACCCCAAGAAAGAGGCCGATGAGAGGATGCTACGGGATGGTTGGGAAATGATGGAAGACGCCGGCAGGGGATGGAGGAGGGTGGTTGCTTCCCCAGCCCCAAAGGAAATAATCGAGTTGAACGCGATCAAGAGCCTTTTGGATGGCGGAACGATAGTTATAGCCGTCGGAGGAGGAGGCATCCCGGTAGTTAAGGACACTCGCGGTAATCTTCATGGTGTTGAGGCTGTCATTGATAAGGACTATGCGTCAGCGCTCCTGGCGCGTGACCTGGGGGCCGATATTTTCTTGATATCTACGGCAGTTGAAAAGGCGTTCCTAAATTTCGGTAAACCCAACCAAAAACCGCTGGATAAGGTCTCGTTGCGGGAGCTTAAGCTGTACATAAAGGGCGGTCATTTCAAGAAAGGTTCGATGTTACCCAAGATAAACGCGATAATTTCTTTTCTTGAGAAAGGTGGTCGAAAGGCCATTATCACTGACCCTCATCATATCGATCTGGCAATTGGCAGTAGGGCCGGGACACAAATAATAAGATAACAAATGGGCAAGGCCTACGTAACAAAAGAGAGCTTGGGGGAGAAGGCGCCAAAGTGGCTCGATTCAATAGACAGGAAGAATACCGGCAAATTTCCATTTGATATCAATAACGCCGTCCTCTTGGTGATTGACATGCAGCGATATTTTCTGGAGCCTAGCGAGCATGGATATTGCCCCGCGGGTGTGGCCATAATAGATAATATAAAAAGGCTCATCTGCCATTTTAGGGAAAATAAACGGCCCGTGATTTTTACGCGTCACGCGCACAAAGATGACGGTAGCGACCTTGGGATACTTGGAAGGTGGTGGGGAGATATGCCCATGGACGGCACGCCCGAGGCGGAGCTGGATGAAAGGTTGGGAAGGAAGCCGGACGAGGTTGCGATCACCAAGAATCGCTACAGCGCCTTTTTTAACACGAACCTTGATAAAATATTAAAGGAGCAGAGCGCCTGCGATGTCGTTATCACAGGGGTGATGACCAATCTTTGCTGTGAATCAACGGCAAGGGATGCATTCTTCAGGGACTATACGGTCAGGTTCATGGCCGATGCCACCGGTGCGCCGACCGAGGAGATGCATCTGGCAACACTTAGAAACCTTGCTTATGGATTTGCCTGCATATTTATGATGAACGATATTTTAGGGTCGTCAGTTATTTAACAACTTCAAGTTCCTCCATTGGAACAGTAACAGATCCTTCATTCAAACCCTTTTCCAGCTCTAACTTTGCCACCGCTATCTTATTGAATTCAGGATCGTAGCTTTTCATTAAAGCCTCGATCCTTTGGTTCTCCTCCGGTGTTGCGTCTTTTTGCTTTTGGGCAAGTTCGAACACCTTTTCTCTTATGCCCGCGAGGTTCTCTTCATACATAACTGCCATATCCATAAGTCCCTTTGGCACTATTACGGCCACTGTTTTAGTTCGGTCTACGCTCGGTGCTCCGCTTGGTGAGCATGTTAGATCCACCTTGAGAAGTAGTAGAAAATATTTATTGCCCTTATAGTATACTATATCATCCGGCCTGAAGGATTTTGTGCCATCAACATTGTAATGTGACACGCTTCGTATGGTTTCGACATATTTGCCTAGGTCGTTGAACCTTGTGGGGTCTATGCCGTTGTAGATGATCGTATAGTTGGGTTCGCTGACAAATTCGTCCGCAGTAATCGTTGTCTGCGAATTGACTATGGCAAAGTCATCTTTTTCGTCACCGTTCACGTCGACAAAACCGCCGCATTGGGTGAGATTTAAGGATATCTGGCAGTTATCGTTCAGTGAAAGTCTTTTACAGTTGTTCTCTGACATGGCTGTTATCCTCCTTTATTTTGTTAAGGTTCTTAAATGGGTCGTTCCTTTGCATAAGATGGGCGGGAGAGAGATATATTATCAGGCCATCGCTTCCGTACCCGAGCCACAGGTTCATCCCGAAGGCTGAAACGCCGCCTGCCACTCCCCACTTGAAGCTGTTCCCAAGCATATATGACTGTGCACCGATGAGTATGGTCACTTCGTCACATACTGGCTGTTCGAAGACCACGCTTCCGCCAGCAACGTAGCTGGCCATATCATTTCTGGCCTTATATAGGCTTATTGGAAAAGGTGCTCCGGCACTAAAAAGGCTCATCTGTTCGAGATAGGGGACCTTGCCAGACTGGATCCCTCCACCGACACGAAACTTTAGCATTGGGATATATTTTTTATTCCCCTGCTTGGTGTCGGAGACGTAGGACTCCTTTGCTTCCTCCACTTCTGATGCGTCCAGATAGATCACGCCGAGGGGGAGCCTGTGCTCGTAGAATGTGCTGATCTCCTGATAGTTTGCCGCGCCAATGCTGACCGCACCGCTTACACATGCCGTATTCCTTGAATCTTCATAGCAAAGGGAGAAATTTGGTTTTGCCCTTACCGGGCCTTTTTCAAAGCCGTAGGTCTGGTTCTTTTGTATAAAAGCCTCAAATGTTGTTCCAAGGCCGATGGAGAAGTTCTCTCCTATCATCCTTTTATATTGCACATCAGTTCCCACTACAGAATGTTTTTTGCCTCCAAAGTTCGTGTGGAATCCATAGACGGTTATTCCTATTGAATCTTCCTCTGAGAGGTCCTTATTCACGAAGAGCCTTAAGGAGAGCTGGGTTGTGTCCCAGTTCTTTGGGTTCCAGCTATCTATCTCACCGTTCCATTTTAGTTGGCCTCCGACCAACAGGCCTTTTCCGGTGTCATATGCGTATCCTAGAGAAACGACCGCCCCAAGAGTGCCATAGCCTATGTTTGTATCGGACATATCGTGTTCCGGCTCTCTTGGTTTTGCGACGAGATTGATTATTGCCTTTCCATCTTCTTCGGTTACGACCGGTTGTATCGGACCTGTATATATTGATCTGCTAACAGCAGCACTAACTCTGCCGATGGTTTCATGACTTATATATTCACCCCGGCTGCCATATTCCTTTTTCACCGATTCTATTGTCTTTTGGAGCCTCTTACTTCCTTTCTGCATCTCTTTTTCCGACAAGGCCTCCTTTTCCGGACTGACGATTATGAGCCTTCCCATCTCCCATTTTGCCAGTTTCAAGCTGATCGATATGTTTTCACCGGCAGGCTCAATGCTTAGCTCATTGATGATATAACCTTTGTTGAGAAGGTATGCCCTTACGCCAGCGATACCGTAAGGGACCTTTGCCGACGGATCTCCGTAGAGCGAGTCCATTCTGAATCCGCCTTCAGGGGGCTTGCCAAATGCCTTGACTATAAAATCCGTCTCATCTTCAGGGAATTCGCCGGTAACGATCATGGACTTTGGCTCATTTGGGAATTTCACGACATCCAATATGACGGTACCATTCTCATCGAGCCTTTTTGTGGTGGCTATTGCGAAACCTTCTTTTGCGAATGTCTCCTCAATATTCTTTAGCTTTTTGGAGTACGCGTTATTGCTTAAAGGTTGATCGGTCATTGCTTTAAAGCGTCCCTTCTCTTCTTCGGTAAGGGTGTCTACCGATCCAATACCGTGTGTTACCGGACGCTCTATTTTTACGAACACCCTAAGCATATCCCTGTCCGAGAGATCCAGGTTCCAGTTCTCTATATTATAATCATTTCCGGTCTTTTGAATGTCTCTATCTTTTGCAATAAGAGCCTCTATCTCTTTTTTAAGGGCAGGGTCGTTGGCGCAGAACTTTGCCATTTTCTTGGGGTCTTTAAGTACGTCGCCAACGATATCCCTTATTGCAATTAAAGGGAGATCAAGGCCTTTTTGGGGGTCTTCAGCATCATATATCTCTACAAGTCTGGGAAGAGGGGATGAGAGTATCGTGATGTCTATCCTGCCGTTAACTTCTGCGATACTTGTTATAAGGATCACCCTCTTCATTTCTTTGGAAAGTTTGGAGAGCTTACTTTGAAGATTTGCGAATTTCTGAAATCCCCTTTCTTTTCCAAAATCATCGCACTTTTCAAGATCGGCGCTATCAACGGCATCTTCGATCTCTTCTTTGATCTTTGGATCTGCCTCCAGTATCTTTACGGTCCCCACTTCTCTTGTGTCGGGCTCAAGATTTACTCCCATAACTCTTGCGTCAGGGTATTCAGCGAGCACAAGCCTTTCTGCGAGCCTCTTTTCTCTCAATACGTTCTCTTCCAGCATTTTCTCGTATTTTTCTTTTGATCTAAGCTCGGGCTTGTCGATCCTCTCTCTCTTAAATGATCCGTTCAAAAGTGTGGCGATGCATGTCTTTCCCTTCCCCGGCAGGGTAAAGAAAATGTCGTCGGAGCCGTTGATAAGCGCGCCTGAGAGCGAGGACTCGCCGAAATCGGCGCTTTCCTCGCATTTCACTCCTGCAAGATAGCTCCCCTCATTTGTCCTTAGTATGACAGATCTTACCTCTGACATATTCTTCCTCCCTGGTTCGACAACACCTCCGCCATGACGATGGCGTTCCTCTTTTCCCTGTATATTCTGAGCTTTTTAAGGAACTTGTTCACCGCCTCCAGAATGTTTTTTTTGTCCTTTTTGTCGATCTCTATATTCTCGATGATATCCTCTATGGCTACCGTGTGTCTTGTTGCCTCAAGGACCTCGTCGTTGCTCAGTCTTACCGCGGTCGCCAAATAATCGCACCCCTTGCCGCAGACCGGAAATTCTCTGGGAAGGCCCTTGTAAAGATAAAATAGCCTTTTCATGTGATCGTCAATTCTGGGGTTCTTCAATCTCTTAAGCTCATCCTGAAGCTCGAACAGAGAATATTCAAATAGCTGATAGAACTTTTCATACCTTCTTTCGGCATCAGCCAGGAGTTCAGCTGCACCCTGGCCGCTTAATAGATCCCTCACCATCACCCTTGCTGATTCGTAGATCTCTTTTTCATCCTGTGTTACGAATTGCCAGCCCATCTCCTCCAGTTTAAAAGCTGCCGCAAATATTGCCGACCTGTTGTCGCCTTCGGGGAGCCCGGCCAGAACGTAGACCTCTTCTACGATGTCGAATATGTTCTTGATCTTATAGTAACTTACATACGATTCCTCTGCTTTTTGGGATCTAAGCGCTGTTTCGATCCTTTCCGGATCGGCAAGTTCTATCGCCAGTGAGGGTTCCTTTATTCTCCACTTAAGTATCTGAAAGCGCTTGTTTCCATCAGTAATAAGGCCCTTTACGTTAGAGATCCATATTGTGTAGGCGTCGAGCCTGAATTTTATGTCAGATATTGTATCGGTCGATCTCTTATCTTTTATTGCATCAAAGAGCTCATTTGAGATCGAACCCTGTTCTTCCACTATATATTTATAGATTCCCGAGTCCTTTGATGTTAAAAATCCAGAGAAGACCGCCATTGTCTCCATGTACTCCTTCTCAAGACCATCAAACGATACCGGAGCCGATGCCTTAACGATTTCACATTTATCATTCTTCCTCTTCTCTGTGACAACGGGGAGCTTTTGTGCGGCTACAAGAGAGGCGGTCATGTATTCCTCAATCTCGTCCCTGCTTGGAAAACCATCGCCTTCTTCGAGCCAACCTTTATAGTTGCTGTGGAACCTCTTCATCATGAAAAGTGCCCACTTGAGGTTGTCATCGATGATATCCCTTGGCAGGTCGCTTCTGTTGAGCTCCCTCATGGCTACGTCATATTGATTCAAAAGTTCCGCCCTGACGATCGCAGGCGCGTGACCCTTGACGGCTGAATGGTAGAGCATCCTCGAAACTTCCAGCGCCTCCTGGGCCTTATTTGCCGACATGGTCTCGGAAAGAAGACTTATCGATAATGCCGCACCCATCTTGGTCGAAGGGTCGGGGAGCTTTGGGGCATCGATCTTGCCCCTGAATATATCCTCCAAAAGGCCTATGGGGAGAGCTGCATAGAATATGTTCTTAAAAAGGTTGCCAAAGATGTAGTCGCGAGGGTTCTCCATCTCCTCTATCTTTTCGGCGTTCTGTATTATGCCCGGGAAGGTCTGAAGGGCGCCTATAATGAGTGGGACGTAAAATGGGGCTACACTGAATCCTTTTGGGGTGATGTTGAATATTCCGATCGATGCCCCGTTGCCGTAAAAATATACGCCTTTATATCCAACGGCCGGCATTATCGACCCATTGAACATTATTCCTACTCCAAGGCCGCCCACGGTTACCATCCCCGATACATGCCCGTTCCCAAGTATGTTGGCCTTGACCCCGTAAGACCTCCCCGTTGCCGGGTTCGACCTTGAAAAACCGAGATTTCCGCCCACTTCACCGCCCACATACATAAACCCAAAAATAGGCTCGGTAGCGGTTTCCTTGAAGCAGAGCTCTTCTGTTTGGGTTAATACGGGTTCGGTGGGAACTGCATGGACCTTCGTGATGCCAATTTCGCCACCCATGGCGCCCCTTTTCTCTCCCCCATGGGTTGACTACTCACATCCTCCATATATATTATCGGCAAAAAATTAGAAAAGTTGTGAAATTTATTTTCATCGTATGAAGATATTCTTAGCAACTTTTGGAAAAAAATGCCGATAATGTGTAAGGCACCTGTCGGAAATTGAACACATCTGAACAGTTCGTTTTAGCCCCCCAATTAAAATACCTTTAAAGATTAGCGAGTTAATGTTTGGGACGTCTTGGCACGCTATATGCATTAGCAATCCTTAGGGTAAAAAGAAAAGGTCAGCTGACCGGGCATTTAACAAACGAAAGGAGAACAGTATGAAAAAACTAGCAGTGGTCTGCCTCGTCCTCGGACTCTCCGTAGGGCTTTCGCAGACGAGTCACGCATGGCTCTTCAGCGCCAGCGCGAGTAGCAACTACAAACAAAGCAGTGATAACAAGTACAGTAGCGACAATGACAACAGCATCCATGACAGCGCGGTCATTTTTGACACCGGTGTCAAACAGTTGAATTCGAATAACAAATACGACAGCAGGAGCTACAAATATGATGACTCCATAAAGGAGAGTTTCAACACCGACAATCGGGCATTTGACTCGTCCGATAATTCCGACAGATCAATAAAGGATAGCTACAATACTAATTTTACAGGAAATACTTTCGAGGACAGTGTCGGCAAGAGGATTGCATCTCATGATATCGGCGGTAGCGTGAGCAATTCTGTGCTCGGAAATTTCGATCAGAAGGTAGGCTCTGATTTCAGCGGAGGATTCAGCGGCAATCCTTCATCTATAGAAGCAAGTGTCACGAACACGCAAACGTTCGGCAATGTTAATGTAGGCGCCTCATCTGAAAAATAGCTCCGGAGCGTTTAATCTTTCGACCACCTTTTGCCCCGTCACAATTTGTGGCGGGAGCAAAAGTGTCGGACGCCTTATGAGAAAAAAAGGAATGATATATGAAATCAAAGATTCTGATCGTTTTATTTGCTACAATATTTGCCTCTCAATATGCCCATGCATTATGTCTGGAACACTGTAGCGAAAATGCAAAGACGGGCCGCGCTCTTGAACACAGGGACTTTAGCTACCGCGACAAGAGCCACAACACAGGCGATGTCAAGAATTCGGTGATGGGCGATGTCAATATACACGTTGGCCACAAGAAGATGGATGTAAAGATAGATCAGGGCTCCGGCAATAACACTGTCAACGCCTCGGTCAGCTCAACGATAATCTTGGGAGATATGAAACAATGATGAAAGCCTTTTCGATAGCGTTGCTCTTATCTCTTTTCGTTCCTGCCGCCGGTTTATTTGCCGGAGAGGAGGAAGTTATGATCGTTGAAAGGCTTCATAATATGAGGCTCAAACAGCAGGATGAGGAGCATGCTATAAGAATTAATAAGTTCATTCAGATGAATAATACCACACAGTGCACTCCCGTTCAGCAGGTGAGACAGAGAATGAACGATATTAGGTCGCAAAAGAACGCCGGTGAAGGCATGAATGCCGAAAATGTTACGATAAATGCGGGGCACGAGAATCTTAACGTTACAGACAACCACGGCACGATAAATTCGGATGTCAATGTTCAAGTGATAAATGAGGGGGGTAGCGATATCCCTTGTCCATGAAATATATGAAAGGGCTTTTACACATGTCATTTTTACACATGTCATTGCGAGGGGCGTTAGCGACGAAGCGATCCTGTTTGCATAGTTATCTGATCTGGATTGCCTCGTTTACGCTCGCAATGACGCTGAACTTGTCCGTATTTGCGTCTTCGGCGCCGCTCACAAGTTTCACCAAGGACAGACCCAAGATGAGGGTCGCGGTTGCCAAGTTCGGCTCCACCGACAGATTTACCTCCGTTTATGGCGGCTGGGATATCGGCGGCGGTCTGGCCGCGCAGTTGGTAACCGATCTCATAAATACCAATAGGGTCGTTGTGGTGGAGCGTGCAATACTTTCAAAGGTCCTGATGGAACAGGAACTGGGTGAGTCAAGGCTCCTGTCGCCCATGACAAAGTCGCCGGCAGGGCATCTTTTGGGTGTCGATTATCTTATAGTAGGCGAGGTGACGGAATTTGAGGAGCGCCAGATGGGGGCTGGTATGGCCGCCGGATTTCTGGGAGCAAAGGTGAGTGGTGAGGTCAATGCAGCTCATGTGGGAATAGACATGCGTCTTGTAGATACAAGGACGGGCGAGATACTCTACTCTCACCGCGCCCAAGGGAAGGCGTGGGAAAAGGCGGCGGGCGGAAAGATCAACTACAAGATCCTCGATTTTGGCGGAGAGGCGTTCCACAAAACACCTCTTGGAATGGCGACCAGGCGCGCGATTGGCGACGCATCCGAATTCATATTGGACGTCATCGATAAACAGGTGGAGAACTATTCGTGGCTAGGGCTGGTCATAGAGTCCGATGGCGGGTCTTTCTATTTCAACGCCGGTAGCGATAAGAACATTGCGCTCGGGGACCGGCTTAAGGTGAGCACGGTAAGGAAGGTCCTGACCGACCCGGAGACGAACCAGATAATAGGGCTCATAGAGTCCGAACTCGGTCTGGCCGAAGCGACACAGGTGGATAGAAGATTCACAAAGGCAAGGCTCCTTGGCAATTTCAACCCAAGGCAGGGCGACATCGTTCGATTTGCAAGCGCCGCAAGGTCCGATGTAAGCGTTTCCAAAGAAGAGTCGGCAGGTTACGATATAATGGAGTAAAAGATGAATATGAAGAGGTTATTACGATCACTTTCCGCTCATCCTGAGCTTGTCGAAGGATGGCAGATATTGCTTATGCTTATCATGATATCCTTTTTTTCCTGCGCCTCCACCGGCAAACATATGAGAGGTCAAAATATGTTTCAGGATGAGGTCTTGGAGCTCAGAGAATCGGTCAGAAAAGGTTCGCCCGCTTCCGCCGTTCAAAACCTCTCCATGCTCCTCGAAATGGACCCCAAGAACAAAGATGCAAGGTTCCTAAGGGCGCTTTCATATCAGAAACTTGGCCAATACGAAATGGCGATTAAGGATTATGAAACGATCATATCAAAGGAAGATACCGATCCAAAGATTCATTATAACTTGGGTATGATCTATGCTTTCAAAGTTGATGACAGAAAACAGGCTCTAAAATATTTTGATCGATTTCTTTCTCTTTCACCGGAGAGCAAAAAGTCTTTTGATGTTGCAAAGCTTATGTGCTCCCTCGACCGGGGCCCAGAAAATCCGTCACGCGCAAAGGCGCTCTTTGCAAACTGGAGTCGAAAGAAGGCGGAGAAAGAAAAGAATGGAAAGGCGAGAAAGAACCTCTTAATGGGAGCCATAGAACTTGAACCTTCGAATAGAGATTCCTATTTTAACATGGCGCGTGAATTTGAAGAGAAGGGTGATACGGCCGGCGCCATTAAATTCTATAAAGAGGCTCTTCTAGCCAGCCCCACATTTTCGGAGGCGCATTACCGACTAGGGCAGATATTGATTCCACAGGGTAAAAAAGAGGACGGACAAATACATCTCCTTAAAGCGTCTCTTTTTAGCCCGAACGACAGGTCTTACATACAACAATAACGTCCTAATTTCTGAATTTTACCCTAAAAAGTGTTCGGATTTCCGAACGGTCCACATTAGCATTATCTAACTGGCTATTATTGCTTATCTTTTAAGTTGCAAAAATGGCACAAATATTGCTAAGGAAGAGAATAGACAAAGGCCCCTTGGCAAACTCGGGGCAAGGAGGGCACCAAGTATGTGGAAAAATCACCCGAAGGGCCTGTTGGTACTATTTTTTACGGAAATGTGGGAGAGGTTTGGTTACTATACAATGCTTGCGATCCTTGCATTGTATATGGATGAGCACTTTGCCCTTCCCAAAAACATCTCGGCCAATATTTACGGTGCGTTTGTTGCGTTCGTTTATTTTACCCCGCTCTTCGGCGGAGGCATGGCCGACAAATGGCTCGGATACGGAAAATCGATCATAATCGGTTCTGTTCTAATGGCCGTTGGTTACGTTGGCCTTGCGATAGATAATTTCCCGATGTTTTGTGTAGCCCTCGGAGTCGTCTCTTTGGGCAACGGATTCTTTAAGCCGAACATCTCTACGATGCTCGGGAACCTTTACGGCGATAACAATCCGAACAAGGATGCGGGTTATAATATCTTCTACATGGGCATCAACATAGGCGCATTCTTTTCACCGATCGCCGCCGCCTATTTAAGGAACAATTTTGGCTGGGGTTATGCGTTCGGAGCGGCCGGAGCGGGGATGATGATTTCCTTGTTCATATTCCTAGCCTTCAAAAAATATGTTCTTGTCGTTGTGAACACAAAGGCCAATAAAACTGCGGACGTTCTTAAGCTTTCTCCAAAGCAGGAAAAGGGCAGGATAGTAAGCCTCGTCATTATTTACGCGATCGTTATTCTGTTCTGGATGGCCTTCCATCAGAACGGACTTACTTTAACATTCTGGGCCCGCGACTGCACCAACACATCTCTAAGCCCCGAGCTCTTCCAGTCCGTCAATCCTTTCTTTGTGGTCTTCTTTACGCCTATTTTGGTCTGGTTCTGGGGTAAATTAAGGCTTAGAGGCAAGGAACCAACGACACCGGGCAAGATAGCGTTGGGAATGTTGCTTACGGCAATAGCTTTTTCAGTGATGATGATAGCAGGATTTGTGGGTGGCGATACCGGAAGGGTCTCGGTCCTCTGGCTCGTAACTGCATATGCCGTTGTAACTCTCGGCGAGCTCTGTTTGAGCCCGATGGGTCTTTCGCTTGCGAATAAACTTGCTCCGCCAAGGATGCGCGGACTTATGATGGGCGGATGGTTCTTGTCGACATCTATCGGCAACTATCTTTCCGGTTTTGTGGGAAGTTACTGGGAAAGGATCCCTCACAGCAAGTTCTTCGGTATACTTACGGTGACATCTCTTATCGCGGTTGCCTTAATGTATATGGTGATGAACAAGGTGAACAGGTCCCTGAACGCCCAGCCTGAGGCCGAAGAAATAGAGACTTCTCCAGCAGTTGTGACAGAAGAGGTATGATACTTAGCGAGCGGGCGTCTGGCTTTGCCAGTGCGAGCTCGAGTGGTTTGGGGAAAACAGCGAGGTTTGATTCTATGGTAAAATTCAATCTGGAAAAGATAATAGGGGACGTATTTGCCCCTTCAAAAAGCGATGTGGTGACGTTCTTCGTGGATATCCCGCACGGTGATATCAAAGAGACGGAAAATTGGACGAAACGCCGGGAGATGGCCAAGAGGACTTCATATACGCAAAAGGGAACCCGATAACGGTGAGCGACATAAAGATCCATTACGCCGACGGTAGGGAAAGACAAATCTGGGACGGCAGTTGGTATACGATCTAGGCACTAGACCTTAAAAATACCGTTCTCCATGAGCAGACACTTTTCCCCATCTATCGTCATCTCCACGGTGGGGGCGAGTATCATGCAGTCGTTGTGGGCGTCGCAGTCGTTCTCGCCGCCGGAACCGTCCGCGGCGTAGGAATCTCCGAATGCGATGTGTATCGTTCCTTCCACTTTTTCATCGTTCAAAAGTTCGCCTCGAAGTTTAAGCCCCGGGGTCGTTCCAATGCCGAATTCGCCGACTATCTTTGCGCACGGATAAATGTTGATCTCACCGTCGAATTCATCCAGTTGTTCCTGAGGGGCCGTTGATTCGCTTCTATTAAGAGTTCCGGCACCCTCTTTTATGCCTACGACGATCGTCCCCTTGATAAGCCCCATGCTGCCTATGGCGCCATCTATTACGAGTTTGCCGTTGAGGGTCTTGTGAAGAGGAGCAGTGTAGACCTCTCCTCCTAAGTTATTCCACCTGTCATCGTGCGTGTGCGGGTATCCTGCGGAGATAAGATATTTTCTTCGCGACGGGTCCCAGTCGAACGAGATGTCGGTGCCTCTGCCCGATGTTATCCTTATATGCGTCGATCGGGATAGAATAGCCTTCAGCCCTTCACCCCTTGCCAGCAGTTTCTTGGGTGAGGTGTTGGCAAGATCGGAGATAACATCCGGGTCGTCTGTGGCAAGGCTTATGGTATAACCGCAGAATTTGTCAGGGGATACGCTCACAACTTTATGCAGAGGCTGTCATTGCTGTAAAAAAAGATGAACGCGCCAAGGCGATAACTCTCATTGAAGAAGAGGCGGTCAAGATATCTGCCGAGCTCAAGACGATAGACCCCGACTTTAAGCTCTCCGTAGAAGAGGCCAAGGTAGGGGAAGCGATGAGCGGTAGTCATTCATCAAAATTCTTTGCGTATCTTCACTTGGCACCCAGCGGCGTCATAACGATGAGCTACGATATTCCCGGACTTGTTCAGACATCCACCAATCTGGCCGTTGTAAAGAATGAAGGCGAGAACATCAGCGTCCAGTATCTCTCAAGGAGCTCAAGCGCAACAGAGCTGGAAGCTCTAAAGAGCAGGCTAGTTGCTGCCGCCGAACTTTTAGGAGCGACATTCGAAGAACCGGGCGGATACCCCGGATGGCAACCCGACCTCAGTTCAAAGATACTTGCGGTAATGAAACAGAGTTATAAGGAGATCGCGGGAAAAGAGGCGACTTGCGCCGCGGTCCATGCAGGGCTTGAGTGCGGTATGATAGGAGAGAAGTTCCCCGATATGGATATGGTCTCTTTCGGTCCCGAGATCAAAGGGGCGCATTCGGTGGACGAGAAGGTGGAGATTGAATCGGTCGAAAGTTTCTATAAGGTGCTTATTAAAGCGCTGGAGAACTTTGCAAAGTCCTAATAAGAAGGGAGACCTTCTATAACGATATCATCCCCGAGCATGAAGACCTGTTCGGGGATTATCTTTACCGGGCTCTTAATGGAAACAGGCCCAATGTCGCGTGTCCACGGCAGGCCCTTGCCGCCAAGTAACTTGGTTGAAACGAAGACAACGAAACGGTTGACAAGTCTCTTTCTTATCATCTCGGACTGTAGTTCGCCTCCACCTTCAACAAGTATCGATTGAAATCCGGCGGCGCCCAGCTCTTTTAGAAGTTTTTTAAGATCAACCTTGCGGTGGAGATTGCCACGCCCTTTCTGGGCTCGCAATGAAACCACTATCGGCACGGGTTGTCTTCCTTTATATCCAGGAAGCCTTACGTTAAGTTTAGGTTTATCCTTCTTTGCTGTGTTATAGCCGACCATTACCACGTCAACCCCCGCCCGCAATACATGGGTATATGTCCTTGAGGACTCGTTCGTTATCCATTTTGAATCGCCTTTATAGTCCGCTATCTTTCCGTCAAGCGTTAAGGCTATCTTTGCCGTGACAAAAGGAAGACCCGTTCTTATATGTTTAATGAACGGGAGATTAAGTCTAAGACAAGCACCTTCTAGAATGGGTCCCTCTACCTTTATCCCGGCCTTCTTTAGTTTTTTAAGACCTTGGCCCGAGACCAAAGGGTTAGGGTCTTTCATCCCGTATATAACTTGTTTGATACCGGCCTTTATAATAGCGTCCGCGCATGGAGGCGTCCTGCCAAAATGGGAGCACGGTTCAAGATTTATATAAAGTGTCGCACCTTTTGCTTTTTTACCGACGCGGCGAAGCGCATTTATCTCGGCATGCGGAAGGCCGGACCCTTTATGGAACCCTTCGGCGATCACCTTGCCATTTTTTACGATAACGGCCCCGACCATAGGATTAGGCGAGGTGAGGCCGTAACCCCTAAAGGCCAGGTGTAGTGCGCGCTGCATGAAGGCTTCTGTTTTTAGTATATCTCTACTTTTGGGCATAGTGACTCCAGGATGTTTTTAGCCTAAGAATCTAACTTTGCTTTTTATTCAATACATCCTTCAGTTCATCCATGAACTCGTTTATATCCTTGAACGAGCGGTATACAGACGCATATCTGACGTAGGCGATCTCGTCCAGGCCGTGGAGGGCCTCCATGACCTTCTCGCCGACAAGATGACTTAAGACCTCCGTCCGGCCCAGCTCCTGTGCCCAGATCTCTATTTGATTAACGACCCCCTCGATGGTGTCCATGCCGATGGGGCGCTTTTCACAGGCCTTCTGCATGCCGTGAAGTATCTTGAGCCGGTCGAACGGTTCCCTTCGTCCGTCCTTTTTGACTATCATGGGAAGCTCCGCCTCGACGCGTTCGTATGACGTGAAACGTTTGTTACAGCGCTCGCATTCGCGCCTGCGCCTTGTGATATCACCTTCGGCGGAGAGCCGTGAATCAACGACCTTACTTTCTAGATTTCCGCAGTGCGGACATTTCATAAGAAGGGCCAGCAAGGTTTCAAGCCAGCAAGACAAGCAAGGCTATTCTTTTCTTTGCCGGCTTTGTTGGCCTGTGACTTTGCTGGCGGATTATACATATACCGGGAACTTTTCGCAAAGTTTCTTGACTTCCCTTTTGATCTCTTCGTGCCTCGATGTGTTCGTGAGGTCGGAAAGGACATCGGCCATCCATCCGGCGATCACCTTCATCTCTGTTTCTTTCATTCCGCGGGTCGTTATTGCAGGGGTGCCAATTCTCATGCCGCTTGTAATGAAAGGGGACCGTGTCTCTCTGGGAATCGTGTTTTTGTTGACCGTGATCCCGGCCTTCCCGAGCGCCTCTTCGGCATCTTTTCCGGAGTAGCCCTTGTCTGTAAGATCAACGAGGAACAAGTGATTGTCGGTGCCTCCGGAAACTATCCTGAAACCCTTCTCCGCCAGTGCGGAAGACATCGCCTTTGCGTTTTTCATTATCTGTTCGCAGTATGTCTTGTAACCGGGTTGGAGGTCCTCAAGGAAAGTAACCGCCTTTGCGGCAATGACGTGCATCAGAGGGCCACCCTGCATCCCGGGGAAAACGGCGGAGTTCAGCTGCTTCGCAAATTCGTTCTTGCACATGACAAGGCCGCCTCTGGGACCGCGCAGAGTCTTATGAGTGGTGCTTGTCACAAAATGACAGTGGGGAACAGGGTCCGAATGGAGATTGGTTGCAACGAGACCTGCTGGATGGGCGATATCGGCCATTAAAAGGGCGCCCACTTCATCCGCTATGTCGCGGAACGACTTAAAGTCGATGTCGCGCGCGTAGGCGGAGGCGCCGCAGACGATAAGCTTTGGTTTGTGCTCTTTGGCCATTTTACGGACAATATTGAAATCGATCCTTTCGGTCTCGGGATTTACACCGTAGGCCACGATCTTATATGTCTTGCCGGTGAAGTTGGCGGGGGAGCCGTGCGTTAGATGGCCGCCATGCGAAAGGCTCATTCCCATCATCGTGTCACCCGGTTTTAAGACGCTTAAATAGACCGCCATGTTGGCCTGTGCCCCGGAGTGGGGCTGAACGTTAGCGTGCTCCGCTCCGAAGAGCTTTTTCACGCGTTCCACGGCAAGTTCTTCGGCCACGTCTACGAATTCGCAACCGCCGTAATAACGTTTATGAGGATATCCTTCGGCGTATTTGTTGGTCATGACGGAACCAAGCGCCTCTAACACCGCCTTGCTAACATAATTTTCGGAGGCGATAAGCTCTAGCCCGTACTCTTCCCGGTCTGTCTCATTTTTGATGGCCTTTGCGATATCGGGGTCGAACTGTGATAATGGTTTTTTATTCATTATAGTTGGCCATTGCGAGGAGCCTTCATGCGACGAAGCAATTTCACGAACTGGATTGCTTCGTCCCAAGGGCCGGCGATGACATTAACTTTGGTCGATCTTGTTTACTCTTCCTTCGTGCCTGCCGCCTTCGAAAGGCGTTTCGAACCAGATCTTAAGGAGCTTTTCCGCATCTTTAAGGGAGGTCTTTCTGGCGCCAATGCAGGCAACGTTCGAATTGTTGTGTTTGCGGCTCATTTCAGCATCGAACTCGTCGCTTACGGTGACGGCACGAACGCCCTTGTAACGGTTGGCCGAGATGCACATACCTATTCCGCTTCCGCAGATAAGTATTCCGCGCTCGGCCCTTTTTGTGGCTATGGCCGCGCCTACTTTTTTGCCGTAATCGGGATAATCAACGGGATCTTCTGAAGTGGTGCCCAGATCTTTCAACTCGATATTCAAAGACTTCAAAAGAGGCTTCAAAGCCTCTTTCATCTTGAAACCTGCATGGTCGGAAGCGATTGCAACCTTCATGGAATTTAGCAACTGCGTCGTGAAACAAATTCGATAAAGTCGTTAACGGTGTCGAGCTGTTCGGCCTCTTCATCGGCGATCTCCATTTCGAACTCTTCTTCCAAGGCCATGACAAGCTCTATTATGTCAAGGGAGTCGGCTCCCAGGTCGACGGACAGCGAAGATTCGGGGGCGATATCGTCCTCATTTATTCCAAGCTGTTCGGCGATAATATCTTTTATCTTGGTCTCTACGCTCATAAAAGGCCCCTTTATTTGCCGCTCATTTTATGATCTCTTTACCGTTGTAAAAACCGCAACTGATGCAGACCCTGTGCGGAAGTCTGGGTTCGTTGCATTGAGGGCATTTGCTGGCGTTCGGGTTGTCCTCTTTCATGTCCTGGGATTTTCTCATGTCGCGTCTTGACTTTGAGATCTTATGTTTGGGTAGTGCCATACTCTTGTTCTCCTTTGACTATTTTACGATTCAACCAATTAACCATTTGACTTGCTTTGTCAAGCATTAGTGAAGCTTTTTTAAGACCGCAAAAGGCGAATCCTTCTCCTTTTTTACCTTGCATTTGCACGGACCGTTGTTGAGATTCTTGCGGCATTTCTGGCACAGGCCCTTGCATTCTTCATTGCACAGGTTCACCATCTGTTGGGCAAGCAGGATATATTCCTTTGCCACATCGCTCAAATCTATCTCGTCATTCTTATAGTAGCCAAAATCCTCGTCTTCGACATCCATTTCCACCTTTTTCTTTCCCTTTGTGTGTGCCGGCGCCATTATCTGATGAATGGGGACCTGTTCCTGTTTTGCAAAGGATGTCAGACACCTGTCGCAGGAAGGGTGGAACTTTAGGATTATGCCGCCTATGAGAGTTAGGTTGCGATCGCTACGAAATATCTGGAGGTCGAGCCTTCCGCCGTCCTCTTTTTTGAACTTGTCCGGGCCGAAGACTTCTATAAAGACCTTTTTCAGCCATTCGTCTTTGGACGAGCTGGCATTTATCTGCATACCGCTCTCTGCAGGTATATTGCTTATGTGTAATTTCATTTTTTTATCCTGTTAGATGCGTCCACAAAGACCTTGATAGGGGAGTGCTTTTTGGTCTCTTCCTCGTTGTATGAAGCAAAAGTGGCGATTATTATCCGGTCGTCTCTCTTAATATGATGTGCCGCGGCACCGTTGGCGCATATAACCCCTGAGCCTGGGCCACCTTTTATTGCATAGGTCTCAATTCTTGAGCCGTTCGTCAGGTTCCAGATGACCACATGCTCGTGCTCGATGATATTTGCCGCTTCAAGAAGCGTGGAATCGACCGTCAGGGAACCTTCGTACTTAAGGTTGGCCTCTGTTACTAAAGCGCCGTGGATCTTCGATTTTAAAAGAAAACGTTCCATTTTTGGTTGCGATTGATTTCCGCACGTCTAGCGTGTAGTATACCAATTGTCAATGAAAGACATGGAGTTGAGTTGCTTAATTATATATAATTATATTTAAAAGGAGGTTAATTATGATACGAAAGCCTGCCGTTGCCGGCCAGTTTTACCCGGCCTCGAAGGTCCATTTGGAAAAAGAGGTCAAAGAATATTTAAATACAGGACTTAAGCCGCGCGATGTTGTGGGGCTCATAGCCCCTCATGCGGGTTATATCTATTCAGGTGGTGTTGCGGGGGCCGTCTTTTCGGCGGTGAACGTACCCGACCGTGTGATCGTTCTATCGCCTAACCACACAGGTATGGGGACCCATGCATCTATAATGACAGAGGGCGAATGGGAGCTTCCGACCGGCAATATCAAGATAGATGGCTCCCTTGCAAAGGCGCTTGTTGAGGCCTGTCCTGAATTAAAACCGGACACCATGGCTCACACGAGAGAGCATTCTCTTGAGGTGGAACTTCCATTTCTTCAGGCAAAGAATCCGGCCGTTACTTTTGTACCGATAACGCTTGCACATATAAGGTTCGACACCTGCGAGAAGATAGGTAAGGCGATAGCAAAGGTGATAAAAGATTCCAAAGAAAAGGTCCTGATAGTTGCCTCAAGCGACATGACCCATTACGAAACTCATGAAACCGCCAAGACAAAGGACGGTATGGCGATAGCTCACATTCATGCCTTGGACGCAAAGGGACTCTTGGACGTTTGTGGGCGCGAGCGAATTACCATGTGCGGGGTCATTCCTGCGGCCATAATGATTGTTGCCGCAATAGAGCTTGGCGCCAAGAAGTCTGAACTTATAAAATATGCAACATCGGGAGATGTGAGCGGCGACTATGACGCCGTTGTCGGTTACGCCGGTTTTATCGTCTATTGAATCTTAACACACCTTCAAATTGCCGAGCCTGTTGAAAAAGTCATTGCGAGGGGGTATTGCCGACGAAACAATCTCGTGAAATCATCCGCTTGCGCTTACATTGTTTAGCCATCTGGACTCACAATGACGCCTAAATTGGCGCTTTTTCAACAGGCTCGTCAAGTTGTCTGTATTTTTTCAAGTTCTGCCCAGCGATTAAAAAGTCTTTCTACTTCTGTCTCAAGTCTTGCCATCTCCGGCATCAGTTCGGCAAGGCGCGTGGCGCTACTCGCGACGTCCGGAAGCAGGCATTCAGCCTTTAGTCTTTCCAGTTCGGCCTCGGCCTTGTGGATGTTCTCTTCGATATGGTCGAGCTCGAACTGCTCTTTGAAGCTTGATTTTCGTTTTGCGATCGTTCGGGGCGCATTTTCCTGTCTTTTGCGTGCCCCGCTGATCGTAGCGCGCATCGCCGTCCTCTCTTTTTTATAGGCCCGTTCCCACTGTTCAAGGGTTGCGAAGGGGGAGACCTTTCCTGCATTGGGGCCGGTGGGTTCGCCAAAGGCAAGGAGCCTGTTTACCACCTGATCCAAAAAATACCTGTCATGGGTGACAAGAATGACAGCCCCGGGAAATTCCAGAAGACATTGTTCAAGGACCTCAAGCGTTCCCATATCCAGGTCGTTCGTGGGTTCGTCGAGAACGAGGACGTTTCCCTCTTGGAGCATCAACTTGGCGATGAGAAGCCTGCTCTGTTCACCCCCCGAAAGGCGCCTTACCTCCATTCCCGTCTGCAGCTGGCTGAAATTAAATCGGTCGAGATAGCTTCTTATATGAATAAAGTTTCCGCGATACTTTACATGGTCGCCGGATGGACAGACCGTCTGTTCAACGGTAGCGTTCTGGTCCAGCGTCTCGCGGTTCTGCTCGAAGTAGATCACCCGAAGCTGTTCCGCCGTCTCAACGCTTCCGGTGTCGGGTCTTTCCCCTCCCAGGAGGATGCGTATGAGCGTTGTCTTGCCGCAACCGTTGGCACCCAAAAGACCTACCTTAAGGCCCGGAGTTATTAGCAGATCGACATCTTTAAAAATGAGACGGTCTCCGTAGGATTTTGATATCCCTTTTGCCCTGATCAGCTTCTTTGGATTTCTTTCGGCCGAGTGGAAGTCGAGCCTTGCGGTCCATGTGGTATTGCGATATTCAAGCTCGCCCACCTCTTGCCTTAACACCTCGGCCTGTTTGACCCTTGCATACTGCTTTGTGGTGCGCGCTTGGGCCCCGTGCCGGAGCCATTCGGTCTCGCGCCGGAGAGTGTTCTTAAGCACAAGTTCGCGCTGTTCCTGTCCGGCCATTAGGAGCGCCTTGCTCTCAATGCAGTCGGCATAGTCGCCTTTTATAGAAAGAAGTCCGCCCGGGTTCCTTTTGTCCAGATCCCAGATGCGGTTCGAGACGCGCTGAAGAAAAAGGCGGTCATGTGTTACGGTGACCGATGCAAAAGATGCGCCTGAAAGAAAATCTTCCAGCCACAATATGCTCTCTACGTCGAGATGGTTCGTTGGTTCATCGAGTAACACCATGTCGTGGTCGCCCACAAAGAGGCGGGCGAGGGCGACGCGCTTTTTCCATCCGCCGGAGAGGCTTTCAATTGGTGTGTTGCCGCTGATGCCGTTCCCCTCATCGAGCGACAGTTTTGACATATACTCTCTTACGCGAGACACGTGTTCGAAATCGTGAGCGCCGGTAACGCCATCGGTGATGGCGCTTTCGACCGTCGCGCCCTTGGCAAAGCTCGGGACCTGTTCGAGCATCCCGACCCTTATTCCGCGTTGCAGGGAGACCGTCCCCTCATCGGGAGTCTCCATTCCGGCCATTATCTTTAAAAGGGTCGATTTTCCTGCACCGTTCGGGCCTATAAGTCCTATTCGTTCGCCGGCTTCGATGGCAAAATTTATCCCTTCAAATAGAGGCCTTGCGGCAAACGCCTTCTTGAGCTGTGCACAACTTATGATAGCGGCCATGGGATGCTACTAGTGCATCGTCAATTTAATTTTTATCGACAAAGTCGGTAGAAATTAAATTGTTACGTGCACTTGTGCTAAAGACAACCAGTAAAAATTTAATAGACAATGTACTAGCCCAGTTGGGCCTCATTTTACCAGATAAAATATCAAGGGCACCTCTAAAAACCCATTGGCGTGTCATTGCGAGGGAGCGTAGTGACCGAAGCAATCTCCATAAATCAAGTGTTTGCGGGAGATT